>NZ_JBAPTY010000242.1:0-18244 GCF_049282395.1 Halobacillus sp.
TACAGTAGAATAAAATACGCGTTAATAGAGAAAAAGGCAGTTGAGTTTTAATACTCAGCTGCCTTTTTTTATGGGAGTTAAAATGCGCAGGTGAAAAGACGCTGCATTTTCATGTATTTGTACATCATACGTGCATGACGACCTTCAACCGTATAAGGGTTCTGCAGTTGCTCTAATTGGCGTATAAAAGCTATGTCACATTCACAGTAATTCCTGTAATACCTGTAACATTCATCGTGAGCCTTGCAGGCAGCATCTACCACGTTGACTGACGTCCCTGGTCCGCTGCACCCCGGCCCGCAGTATCTATATCCCGGGAATAAACATAAGCCTGGACGATAGGGGCGTTTATAGCGTTTCATTTTACTTCCTCCTGCTCCAAAAAAGCTAAACCGTGCGTCTGACTGCATGTGCTATATCATATGATTCTTCTTCTATTTAGTCTCTTCATCAGCCCAGGGAGGAAGGTTTATGAAAAATATAAAGATAAGGATCGTATCGCAAGAATTTCTGAAATTCCACGAATGGGTTGTTAAAAATTTTAATGGAGCGGGTATGGTCTAAATAGGCAGCTTTGATAAGAGCTGAATCAGGATTAAAAAAATTCTGTTTGATCTCCTTTCATTTTAACAACTTGCAAATTGACCAAAATGGCTGCATACGATGAAACAAGAATCGAAAAATTGAATGAGGATGACTAAAACAGGTTATACCACTAAGAGCGGATATTATATTGTAAGGAGGATTCACTATGGCTTATAAATCAATTATATTAGGAACCGGACCAGCAGGATTGACAGCTGCTGTGTACTTAGCTAGAGCGAATATGGAACCCCTGGTTATTGAAGGACCTGAACCAGGCGGGCAGCTTACGCTAACGACAGAAGTAGAGAATTTCCCTGGATTTCCGGATGGAATCATGGGACCTGAACTAATGGATAATATGAAGAAGCAGGCCGAACGTTTTGGAGCTACTTTTAAACGAGGCTGGGTCACGGATGTCAATGTCGATCAGCGCCCTTTCACACTGAATGTAGATGGTTTAGGAGAGCTCGAGACGCAAACGCTGATCATATCCACAGGGGCGTCTGCTAAGCTGCTTGGCATTCCGGGAGAGAAGGAAAACATCGGAAAAGGTGTAAGCACCTGTGCTACTTGTGATGGGTTCTTTTTCCGTAACAAAAAAGTGATTATCGTTGGGGGCGGCGATTCCTCAATGGAAGAGGCTACTTTCTTATCAAAGTTCGCAAGTGAAGTACAAGTCGTGCATCGCCGCAATGAATTGCGCGCGTCGAAGATTATGCAGGAGCGAGCGAAAAATAATGATAAGATCACGTGGGCTCTTAATAAAACACCAGTAGAAATGGTTTCAGATGGAATGAAGATTACAGGTTTGAAAGTGAAAGACAATGAAACAGAGGAAGAGGAAGTAATTGAAACAGACGGGATTTTCGTAGCCATTGGACACAATCCAAATACCGAATTCTTAAAAGGTAAGCTGGATATGGATGATAAAGGCTATCTTCTAGTAGAGCCTGGTACAACCGATACAAATATTCCTGGCGTATTTGCCTGCGGCGATGTACAGGATCAGAAATACAGGCAGGCAGTTACGGCAGCAGGTACAGGTTGTATGGCTGCTATGGACTCTGAGCGTTTCCTTGAAGGAGAAGCCGTCATTGATTGGAGTCAAAACCTATCATAAAACTAAAAACCACCTTTTACGGTTATAGGTAAAGGGTGGTTTTATAATGGGATTGTTAGCTTTATGGTTGAACTATAATCTACAGGTTATTCCACAAACAGGCCGGATACTGTAAGACTCAGTTTCGAGATATTTGTTTACTGTGAGGGTCCTGCGGGGGATGATTCGCTTTCCACGGGCATGTGCTGAGCCTCCTCGGGCTAACGCTCTCCGGGGTCTCACCGATCATGTTTATCCCGCAGGGGGTCTTCATCATCCCCCTCCGGACCTTGCCGAATCAGATGCTCGAAACCAATTCATACATCACCTGCGTAATGAGGAATTAGATCATGGTTTGTGCCTATTTTCAGGATGTAACGACCCACAATAGCCTATCATAAAAGCATTTGATCCAGATCAAGGAGGAGAATCTTTCTCTTCAAGAAGAGTCCGTTCATATGAAAGGGTGGGCTGGTGGGGAAATGGCGAGACTCCCATGGGAGAAGGAACTAGGTGAGATCCCGCAGGGAGTGCAACGAGCGAGGAAGCTCACCGTTCCCCCATAGGAAAGCGAGTTATTTCCCCACCAGCCCTCCTCCATTTAACGTAAAGGACCCAATTATCTCGAAACGGAGTCTTCAACAAACGGGAGCTTATCTGTAATAAGCACCTCGGATAATGATCAGTATAATCACTAAAAGCCTCAACCTCCCTTTGATTTGGGAGGTTGAGGCTTTTAAGTGAAAAATTATTTGAGTAGACGATGCTCAAAAGGAAAGTCAGAGAAATTTTCTACGCCATCTTTCGTTACGAGAAGCTGTTCCTCTAACTTGACTCCTTCTTTACCACCGGGTGAGCCAATATAGCTTTCTACAGAAAGTACCATATTTTCTTGAATGACCCCATCATATCCTTTTTCTTCGAAATCCTGTGGATAAACAATATAAGGGTATTCTCCGCTTAGGCCGGTACCATGAGCTACAGTAAAGTAGCGATTTGGGAAGAACTCATCCGGAATCTGCCAGCTTTTTTCAGCGTACTCCCGGAAGGTCATGCCAGGTTTTAATAAGTCGATATTATACTGGATCTGCTCATAAGCGGTCTGATACAGGCGTTTCTGCTCGTTCGTAGGTTCCGAATCCCCACACAGAAATGTTCGGCTGATATCGGTGAAAAAACCGAAAGGACCATTCATATCCGTATCAAAAGCAACAAGTTCCCCTTCATTAATTACCTTATCACTGCATTCCTGGAACCATGGATTTGTACGATTTCCAGAGTTTAGAAGCCGCGTTTCCACATAGTCTCCACCTTGAGCGATGTTTACCTGATGTAGATAAGACCAGAGTTCATTTTCTGTAATTCCTGGTTCCAGAGCCTGCTGCATGCGGATCATACCTTCTTCTGCTGTACGAACAGAAATTTTCATCGCTTCAATTTCCTGCTTGTTTTTAATACTTCGGGCATGCTCGATTGGTTCCTGCCCGTCGCGGACGTCGATTCCTTGTTTGGCAAGCTCCACAGCCCCTACAGAAGGGATATAATCGACAGCAAGTTTCTGGTTAGAACCTGCATGCTGAGCCATCAAATCAGCAATTTCTTTTGCCCATTCTTTCGCATTATCATAAAGGTTCTCACCAGAGGCTACATAAGATAGAGTGATGGCTGGTCTAACTTCATCAATGGTTTCGAGTCCTTCTGACAGATGTTCACAATTAGGGAAATCGAACAGTGTGACAGGTCCCTCTGTTGGGATGAATACATAGCGGCCTGGGTTTCTCAGCATAAATACCTGCATGTTCCTGCTGCCTGTTGCATAACGCAAGTTCACCGGGTCAAAAATGACGATACCGCCGTATCCCAGCGCTTTTAGCTGGTCACGAACACGGCCCAGCCTGTATTGGCGCATACGGACAAGATCGATCTGAGTTTTATCATGTCGGTTACTCGTCAGTTTAGAGATAGTAATTCCTCCTCATTCACGTTTGTGTATTAACTAACATATTACAATAAGATATAACTTATTGCAATAGGTAGTGAGGAGGCTTAATTTCCAATTTCTACCTTATAATTAAAGCCGGAAGGAAGGTATTTCGTGCGGCTGTATTCGATAGGCTTCAACCCGCTGCCCGTTGTTGTCCGTTCAATATCAATGAGAGCTTCTCCGGGGCTGACCCCTAATACATCAGCTTCAAACGAGGTGGCATTAGATGCAGATACATCTTCTTGAATATTCGTATAATAAATTCCTTGTTCTCCTAACTTCGGGAAGATATCGAAGGACGTATCTATATCATTTTCAATGGTTTTACCGATAGAGTAGGGAAGAAACAATTGTTGAAATGCAATTGGTTTTCCATCAGCTAATCGGATTCTTTCAATCAGAAACATATCTTCCTCTTCAGTGAGCTCTAGTGAACTCCGGGCGTGGAGTGCATGAGAAGCTTTACCGGAACGGATTACTTTTATAGAGAAGTGGGTCCCTTTTTCATGATGGAGGACGCCGGGATTCACTCCTTCTTCCGGAGGAATCGTGCGCACTCTCGCGGGAGATCCTCTCCGGGTTTCCAACACCCCGTTCTGAACGAGTTCCCGTATCGATTGCCGAATCGTAGTTCGGCTTACGTTGTACATCTCAATCAACTGACTTTCAGAAGGGATCGCATCCCCTGGCTTCCATACTCCATCTTTCACGTTGTGGATCATTTTATTTTTAATTTGTATATATAAAGGCAGTTTTCTTTGATTTTTAGCCATGTTAAAACTCCTTCAGAATGAATTGAATCGTTTCCTCTTGCTTTTATTTTAAAGGAGCTTGTGTATTCATGCCACCTTGCCTACAATTCAGCATACGAAAAAGGACGCCCAGAGGACGTCCCTTTCACCATTATTTGTGTGTTTTTTTCCGGATCCATAAGAAGGAGAGGAGAACGGATAAGAGAGATACGGCAAGTGTAGCTTTGAAGTACGGTGGATAATACGTAAAGGATACATGGTTCTGTCCTTCTTCAAGTTCCACCCCAAGATAGGCATAGTTCGCACGTAAGACTTTCTTCGATTCTCCGTTAACCTCCACATGCCAGCCTTTTTCATAAGGGACAGGAAGCGTAAGGAATTGATCGTTCTGATTGTTATTCATTTGAATATCGATCTGGTTTCCATTCACAGCCACGCTGGAAACCTCATGGGCTTCGTCGTAGGCTTTCTCAAGTGTTTCATAGGTTGCGTAGTGCAATTCCAGTTCGGCCAGTTGGTAATCACCTTTAGGTACACGTATGGAAATTCTTTCGTCAGCTGGAACGCGGATCGTCACATCGTTCATTCCAGTTCGGTAAAAGGACTCCCGCGATTTTCTCGATGTTCGGTAATCATTCACATACAAGGGAAACCACGGAGCGGATTTGACGTTATTTTTTATATAAAAGGATACATAAATATCTTCTGCATTTTTAGGAAGCGAGTTGAGCTGCAAATCTAAACCGCCTGTTTCTTCGGTTACCTGCAGCCGCTCACCCTGATAAGTGCCTCCGACTGCTTTTACCTCGGCGTCATCCATCAGATCAGGGAGCGGATTAACGGGAGAAGTATCGGAGTCGGGATTTTCTAAAATGATTCCTTCAAGCATAGCTTGTTCCCGCTTAATCATGGAAGCATCTGATAGGGAATCTACACGGTAAACCTTGCTTGTCGTACGTGCAAAGGGCAGCAGCTTTGTATTTCGATAGACTTGATAGTTCCTGCTTTCTATATAAGGCTCAAATCCATAAGGCATATTCCTGTCAGAACCCTTTTTAGTCATAATGTATTTTCCGCTTAAGGAGCTGTACAAGTTGGCTCGATCCCCGAATCCGGAATAACGGCTGATACTCTCTTGTTTCATATCGACTTCCATATCCTCATAATACCAATAGAGGATATGTTCATTTAATATACTCGAATAGACACTGGTCCCGCTGAAATCCTGTATAAGCGGGATATTATTACGGTCATCCATGCCTTTCCATTCAAATCGATAGAAGGAACTTGGATCCTTCTCCTGGACGCGGTCCACAAGCTGTTGCTGTTCAGGAGAAGCATAGCCATCACTAAGGATATAATCTTTAGTGGTTTCTTTTAGATTTCCTGCTTTATAAAGTTTGTCATGCTGATAAACATTCATCATCCCTGCGTTCAGCAGCACAATGATCACGCCTCCTGCTACCCAGGTTTTGTTATGCTGAATACTAAGCAACAGGAAAGCTGCTATGGAGATCCCTGCTTGATACAGCATGTATTGATCAAATACGCTTTCGATTTGATAATAGGGATCTCTCCAGGCAAAAAAGTAATAGCTAAGGCCTGTCAGAAAGATCGCCACGAAAACTTCCCATTTTTTTACCTGATTCATTAACTGCAGGCCTGCTGCGACTAGCCCGCCGGCTGCAAAAAAGCCGAGGTATTCAAAACGGTGTCGTGGGGCAGAGAAGCCGTTAAAGGCGCTTCCCATAAATGGACTGAAGTGAAAAAGGATAAATAATAGTGTCAGGACAGCAAACAACCGGAATATTTTATTTTTATAAAAAGAAAAAAGAAATAGAAAAAGCACCACAATGGTCGACAGTAAAAATGTGCGGCTGTCGAGCAGCATGTTATCGCTGAAGTCAAAAAGCGGCCTCTCTTGATTAAACGCCGGTCTGTAGTTATGAAAGTACGCGTATAAGGTAGGTACAAAAGAAATAGAAGCGGCTCCCATTCCTAGTACTACTGACATGACATAGAGCTTAAGCTGCTGGAGTTTCCCTGTTTCTTCTTTCTGCAGAGAAATAAGCCAGCGAACGAGAATATAAATGCCAGAGAAAATGAAGCTTATATAAGCAAAGTAGAAATTGTTAAACATAGTTGCGACAATTGCGAAAATAAACCAGCCCGGCTTTTGTTCACGGATGATTTTTTCAATCCCAAGAATTAAAAGGGGGACGAATAAAAAGGCGTCTGCAAAAAATTCCCAGTAAGATACATGTCGAAAGTAAATAACGGAAGCACCGTAAAGAGCTGCGCCAATAAAAGATGGAATGGTACGGAGCGACATATATCTAAAAACATAAGTGGTAAGCAAAATGACAAGGGTCATGCGAATGATGCTGCTGAATATAATAGCTTGAGCCCAGAACAATGAGTCGGGCTTTCCAATTACATGCAGCAACTCCAATAAAAAGACCACTCCCACCGTCACAAGGAAGAAGAGGTTTGTTGAGAAGTAATAACCCAGCTGACCGAAAAATCCTCCTCCAAAACCGAAATCGAGCGAATAAAAGAAATTCAAGCTCGTGTAGTTCTCGTATAAAAATTGTTTGAAGGGAATCATTTGGTTCAGCCCGTCATTTGGCCCTGCCATGAACGTTCCTTCCATCCATTGCCTTAAAAAGAATAGATGGGATAAGGTGGCGATAAGCAGACCTGAGAAGAATAGGATCGTGATTTTTTGTTTATTCATAAGGGACCACCATTATTGTTTTAATATTTTACTTGTGACGATAAAAGTTACCGGAACGGTGAAAAATACCGCAATCAGCGGCGCAACATTACTGTTTAGACTAAGTAAATCAACCAGAACAAAGACAAGAATGGATGAAACACCTACGTTGACCACTTGAGTTAATGGGAACTGCAGGAATTTTTTGAGTGTCGGTTTTACTTTATAAGTGAAATACGTATTTAGAAAAAAAGAAATAACAAAGCTTATGAGAAAGCCCGTTATGTGAGCTATCATATAATGAAAATTTAGTAAGTTATGGAGGAATAAGAACACAATGTAATAATTAAGAGTGTTCATTCCCCCAACCAGGATGAAACGTGTAAGTTCATTGTTTAGTGAGTTGATCTTTAGTGTCATGAATATTCGTATCCTTTACAAGATAGTGTGGACGGCGTTTGACCTCATTATAGATACGGCCTATATATTCTCCGACGACTCCAAGACTTAGCAATTGAACGCCGCCAAGGAACAGGATCGCTGAGATGGTGCTGAAATAACCAGGTACCGCAATACCTGTTCTAATAATTTCTATAAAAATAAAGCCGATGTATCCAAGCGATAGTAATAAAGTGAGGAGACCTGCATAAAAGCAAACCCTCAGTGGTTTGGTATTGAAAGAAACAAGGCCGTCAATTGCATAGTTTAACAGTTTTGAAAACGACCACTTTGAATCTCCTTCCTGTCGGCTCACATTTTCATAATTAATCACTTTTTCTTCGTATCCGACCCAGGAAAATAGTCCTTTGGAGAAGCGGTTCCCTTCACTCAGTTTTAAAATGTCATTGACGACGGCTCTGCTCAATAGACGGAAATCGCCAATACCATTTTCTAATGTTACGTCTACCAGCTGATTGATAACTTTATAGAAGGTTGAGGACAGGGCTTTTCGGAGAGGAGACTCTCCCGTTCGAGTGCGACGGGCAATTACCTGGTCATATCCTTCTTCATATCCTTCAACCATGGCCGGCAGGAGAGAGCTCGGGTGTTGAAGATCTGCATCCAGAATGATAACAGCTTCCCCCTTCGATTTTTCAAGCCCTGCCAGCATAGCTGCCTCTTTCCCGAAGTTACGAGTGAAGGATATATATTTTACTTGATCATGAGCTGAAGCAAGCATCTGAATTGACTCTAACGTATGATCCTGGCTGCCATCATCAATAAAGATGAGTTCATAATCGTAATGGAGCGGTTCCATTTGATTATGTATAGCCTCATAGATCATAGGAATATTTTTTTCTTCGTTAAAAGAAGGCAGAATTAACGATATTAATGATTTATTCATTCTTTCACCTCAAGATTACATGGTCAAGGAGCCATGATTATACTTCCTTTTCTTTTTTTCCTCTAACATCTTCCCTTAATTGTGATTTTTTAAGCGTGTAGAAAGAGGAAAGGTACTTCCTTCCTGATTTTGATTATACGATTCTATTATTCTGAATAATGGGGAATAGGAAAAAGTAAGCCGTGAAACTTTACATGAGTTAATACGTAAGTGAATTATAAGTAATAGTGATGAAGGGGCGTGGGGAAATAGATGTTAAAAGTTCTTTCAATAAATTCAAAATGTTTAAATGACTCACGAACAGTCAGAGTCTATACACCGGATGATTATGGTGAAAAAGAAAAAAGTTATCCTGTTGTATATATGCATGATGGTCAAAACGTTTTTCGCGATCAATCTGCTATAGGGGGCATATCCCTGAATTTAGAACATTTTTTAGACAGAAATAAGCTTGAAGTCATTGTGGTTGGAATAGATTCGAAGCCTGGAGAACAGAGAAAAGTCGAATACTGTCCATGGGAAAACGGGGAGTACAGCAGGAACATGATGAAAGATGAAAGTCGAATCGGTGGGGGCGGAAAACAGTACATAGAATTTGTGGTTCAGGAGTTAAAACCGTATATTGACCAAAACTATCATACCCAGCCGGATCAATCAGCCATGGCTGGAATTTCACTTGGTGGCTTAATCTCTACTTATGCGATGTGTAAATATCCAAGCCTCTTTAAAAGAGCGGCAGCAATATCGTCTGCTTTTTTTCGTAATCAGGAGGAAATGGAACAACTTGCTCATAGAGCTGATTTATCTTCTGTGGAAAGGTTTTATGTTGATTGTGGAACTCTCGAAGCAGGGAGCGATGAGGAAACTATTAATCAGGGGTTCATAGAATCAAATCAGCGTATATACGATATAGTAAAGCATAAGATCAAACCTTCTAAATTTAAGATTATTGATGGTGGTGAGCATAACTACACTCATTTCCGCCGCCGAGTTCCAGAATTTTTCCCTTTTTTAATAGAGGGTTGGAAGAGTAGGACTAGTACTAGTAAAAAGGGTGAAGCTTTCTAAAAGAAGTGAAATAGATCATGCTAGTATGTCTACTGGTAAGCTCCCGATTCTGTAAAAAGACTCTTCGGGAGGGGCACCACGGTATTGATCCCATCCCCAGGAGTGTACACTTGGGGGCGGGATTTTTTATTGGAATGGCTTTGTTAAACTTCAGTGTTGATTTTAAGGTTAAGCTCCCGTTTGTTTAAGACTCAGTTTCGAGATAAAGGGGTCCGTTACGTTAGATGGTTAAGGGTTGGTGGGGAAATAACTCGCTTTCCTGTGGGGGAACTGGCAAGCCTCCTCAGTCGTTATCACTTCTTGTGGGGTCTCGCCTAGCTCCTTCTCCCACGGGAGTCTCGCTATTTCCCCACCAACCCATCAATCTCTTGTGAACGGACCCTGCTAATAGGAGAAGGGGGGAATCTTAAATCGTCTAAATGCTTTTATAGCGGCGCTTATACATCTGAGGACGAGCGAAATCGATCGTTGACCATAGGTGGTCCTTCCTCATCGGGTAACTTTTTTGTAGAGGATTTCGAGCTTCTGATTTGGCAAGGTCCGGAGGGGGGGGCGATGAAGACTCCTATGGGATAAAAATGATCGGTGAGACCCCGGAAAGCTTTAGCTTGAGGAGGCTCAGCACATGCCCACGGAAAGCGAATCGCCCCCCGCAGGACCTTCACTCTAACCTTCTACTATACGGCCTTATTGCGTAATAAGCCTCTTACTGAAAAATCAACAATAAACTTTAACAGAGCTATTGGAATAAACTTTTCCTGTATCTAAACAATGGTAGGGCGATTACTATAAACCTATTGATTTTATAAGTGAACTGAATCAACTTGATAACGAAAACTTAAAACAAACGTTTGTCGGTCTCGTAGAAAATAAAGTAAGGAGAAGGGATGTGAAATGGTGAAAGACTACGTGAAAGATATGAGAAGTTTAATTGGAACCCGCCCCTTTATTATTGCAGGGTCTACGATCTTGCTTCAAAATCCAGATGGTAAAATTTTGTTCCAATTCAGGTCGGATACAAAGGAGTGGGGTCTGCCTGGAGGAGCTATGGAGCCAGGCGAAAGTTTCCTTGAAACGGCAGAAAGAGAGCTGCATGAAGAAACAGGACTCGTTGCCTTGAACTACCTGCATCTTGGAACTTTATCTGGAAAGGAACTTTATTTTCAGTATCCAAACGGAGATGAAGTCTACAATATTATCGGTGTATTCCTTGCTTCTAACATAGATGGGACCTTAAAGATAAATGATGACGAGAGTTTAAGACTATGCTATTTCTCTTATGAGGATCTGCCTGAAAAATTAGATGAGCGGGCAAGGATGATCCTGAAAACATATCGAAGTTCTTTATAAGGATAGGAAAGCAGGTGGGGAATGTTGAATTCTTGAAAAGAAGCCGGATAGATTTGCATGAAATAGTAGAAGAGGATTGGCAGACTGTTCACTCTTACGCATCTATTCCAGCTGTGAGCCAATACCAGCCCTGGGGACCAAATACAGAAGAACAACTCAGGGGATACGTGAATCAGATCATTAGAGAGGCTTTGCATCAACCGCGAACACGGTATGCATTTGGTATGCTCTGGATAGAGGGAATCATCAGTTTTCAGGTGTAGGTGAGTTGAATATTAAGAGTGAAGCCAATAAACAGGGAGAAATCTCATATATCGTTCATCCTGGTTTTCCAGGAAAAGGTCTGGCGACCGAACTAGCCGGTATGCTAATAGAATATGGATTCAATAAACATAATCTTCACAGGATTTATGCGACTTGCGACGTAAGAAACGTGGCATCCTCCCGTGTGTTAGAAAAAAATGCTATGAAAAAGGAAGGTTGTCTGCACGAAGATGTACTTGTAGATAACCAGTGGCGTGATTCTTATCTTTACGCCATTTTGGAACCGGAATGGCGTCGTTAGAAAACTTTTCGATTCGTGAACGGAGGGGAAAGGATTGAAACGGATTATGGTGATGGGAATTTCTGCAGGAGCAGGAAAATCTACCTTTGCCCGGCAATTGGGAGACCAGTTAAATATAAGTGTTTTTCATCTTGATGTTTTCTACTGGAAACCAGGCTGGATCGAAGCAGGCTTGCCAGAATTCAAAAGCAAGCAGGAGGAAGTGGTGGTAAGGGACTCCTGGATCATGGAAGGGAATTATAGTTCGACCTACGACTTGAGAGCTTACTATGCAGATACAATTATTTACCTGGAGCTGCCGCTTCTTCTTTGTCTCTACCGTGTAATCAAAAGGTGGTGGCTCCATCGCGGAAAAACGCGTGCAGACATGGGGGAAGGGTGTGAAGAAAAACTTGATCTTGAATTTATTAAGTTCATTGTTACCACCTATTATCCTCGTAAGAAGAAAATGAAAAAGAGGCTGGAGGCGTTTCAAAGCATGAGCCCTGAAAAAAAGGTCATTGCTTTAAAAAGCAGGAAGGAAATCAAAGATTTCTTTAAGTGCCTGGCTTCTGAAGGTTAGTCCAGGACTTTCGAAGAGATGGTATGCAACAGGAATGATAAGGAAAAAATGAATAGAAATTGTCATAAATTCATCAGTTCTATCCTTAGAAGTTTGGAGCAGGATGCATTATAATGAAATTAATGTGTGAATTAATTCACAAATAGCTTCAGTTAGGAGTTTATATAGATGAAACATTTGAGCAAATTGGCCTTTGGTCAAAGAAAAGTGATTCTCGCTTTGTTCATCATTTCTCTTATCATTGGTGGAACGATCATAGGACAGGCTTACTTTTTTGTAGCCATTGTGGACCGTATATTTTTAGAGCAGCAATCGTTTCAGGACATTGTTCCGCTGCTCGCTGGACTTTTATTTGTTCTGGCTGGTCGGGCAGGGTTTACGTGGCTTCATGGTCGTACCGGTGTGAAAATGGCAGCCCGTGCAAAGAGTCATTACCGTCAGGCTATCATACAAAAATTTTCAAGAAATCCTATTCAAGCTTCTTTGAAAGGGCAGTCGGGCCGTAAAGTAAGTGTTCTTATGGATTCAGTAGACGAAATAGACGGCTATTTTAGTAATTACGTACCTCAAATGATTCAGACGGCTGTCATCCCGCTTATGATTCTCATTGTTGTGTTTACGCAGCACATTTATTCCGGACTCATTATGCTGATTACCGCTCCGTTTATTCCTTTTTTTATGGCAATTGTCGGAGTCATGACGAAGAAAAAGTCAGAAGAACAAATGGAGAAACTTTCTGCTTTCTCCGGTAAGTTTCTAGATACACTTCAAGGTTTAACAACGTTAAAGCTATTTGGAAGAGCTCAGAAGCAGAAAGATGAAATAGAAAAGAGCAGCCTCGGCTTTCGTGATGCTACCATGGGCGTTTTGAAGGTAGCCTTCATTTCATCGCTTATGCTTGAGTTTATATCCATGCTCAGTATTGGTTTGATTGCACTGGAAATTTCCATTCGTTTAGTGGTATATGAAAGCATTCCGTTTTTCTCTGCTTTTTTCATTTTGGTATTAGCCCCTGAATTTTACTTAACTCTTAAAGATTTCGGCAGTGCTTTTCATACAGGACGTGGAAGTTCGGGTGCTGCCAATCAGCTGGCAGAGGAGCTGAATGAAACCGAATCTTATATAGAGTGGGGAGAAGGAAAACTATCTGCAGGGTCTAAGCCTCCATCATTAGAACTTGATAACGTGCAATTCAGCTATGGAAAAGAAGAGGGGTTATTTGCACTGGAAAATATTCAGGCAACGATTCCCGCTTATTCACAAACTGCGATCGTCGGGAGAAGCGGCTCTGGTAAATCTACATTGCTCCATGTGGTAGCTGGGCTGATCCAGCCTTCAGAAGGGCGAGTGAAAGTAAATGGGGAAGCTCTTTCCTTTTACCAGGAGCACGAATGGTTCAAGGAAGTCAGTTATATTTCACAGCATCCTTATTTATTCTCGGGAACCATTGCTGAAAATATTGCGATTGGCGGTCGTGGTAATCACTCAATGAACGACATTAAAGCTGCTGCTCAGAGAGCGGGAATTGCAGAGCTTATTGAATCTCTGGAGCGAGGCTATGATACTCCTGTTGGAGAGGCAGGCCGCGGACTTTCAGGTGGTGAAAAACAGAGACTTGCGATAGCGCGAGCTTTTCTAAAACGTCCGTCTGTTATCCTTTTTGATGAGCCTACCACAGGACTAGATTTAAAGACGGAGCGCATCTTGCAGGAATCGATGAAGGAGCTCTCTAAAACATCAACCGTTATTACAGTAGCGCATCGTCTTCATACGATCAAAAACGCCGACCAGATCCTGTTCTTAGATCAAGGGAATCTGGCTGCTTTAGGACCTCATGAAGTATTAATGGAGAGTCATCCGGAATATAGGGAAATGGTCCGGCTTCAGCAAGGAGGAACGCCAGCATGAAAGACATAAGCCAAATGATTAAGCTTGTGGCAATGGAGAAAAAAGATGTTCTGTTATCGATTTTGTTTGGTTTTCTAGCTGGAATGTCGGCTGTCGGGCTTTTTGCCTCAAGTGGCTATTTGATTTCGCGAGCCGCTCTTGTCCCGCCGCTATATGCCCTCACGGTCCTGATTGCCTTCTTAAAATTATTCGGGTTTGCAAGGGCTTTGGGACGTTATGCGGAGCGTTACTATTCCCATCGCGCGACTTTCACGATGTTAAGTAATATTCGGGTGGCCTTTTTTGAGAAACTGGAGCCTTATGCTCCGCGTGTTTTTCAAAAATACAGGAGTGGTGATCTGCTGGCTCGGATTGTGGGAGATGTGGAAAGTCTGCAAAACTTTTTCCTAAGGGTCTATTATCCTCCGGTAGTTCTCGTTGTCATCTTTTTAAGTACGATTGTGTTTACGTCGATCTTTTCTACACAAATTGCAATCGTATTGCTTCTTGGGCTTGTCCTTACAGGAGTGTTTGTTCCCTTTTTATTTTCATTAAGGCAGAGAACGATTGAAAATAGAGTAAGGGAAACGCGAGGAGAATTATCGATAGATGTAACGGAATTTCTTTATGGATTCCGTGATTTGAAAATTTATCAGCAATTGGAGGATAAAGAAGAACGGCTGCATGAATCCTCTGCTTCTTATATTAGAGAACAGGAGCGGGAGGGTATGCAGAGAATCTTCAGCCATTCAGTTAATACGCTGGTGTCCTTACTAATCTCCTGGGTAGTATTGGGACTGGGAGCTTATCTGGTTGCCAGGGGAGATTTAAATGGCTTGTTTTTAGCGATGCTTGTGATGATTTCGCTTACGGTATTTGAAAATGCTACTCCCATGGCCGTCCTTCCCAGTCACTTAGAAGACAGTAAACGTGCTTCCGGACGACTGTTTTCCATAGGCGATGAAATGATTGAGGATAAAGGCAGGCTGCATCTGGACGGCGGGGAGTCATACGGGTTTGAAATGAGCGGAGTAGATTTTCGTTTTCCTGAGGAAGAGCGGCAGACTTTGCAGCAAGTAAATTTGAAAATTCCAGCAGGTTCCAAGACTGCTCTCGTTGGTCCAAGTGGGTCAGGTAAATCAACTTTACTGCAGCTGCTCTTAAAAATTCATACCTCTGATCAAGGAGAGGTCTGGTTGAATGACCATCCAATGGAGCGCATTGATGAAGAGAGTATTTGGAACAGGAGCAATGTCGTTCTGCAGGAAAATCACTTCTTTTTTGGTACTGTTCGGGAGAACCTGCAATTGGCTAAAGATGACCTTACGGATGAGCAAATGCTGGACGCACTTCGTGACGTAGAGCTTGGCTCTTTCCAGTTGGACTACCCCGTATTTGAAAAGGGAGAAAATCTCTCAGGTGGAGAAAAACAGCGTCTGGCAATTGCACGTGCGTTGCTGAAAGGAGAACAACTCTGGATACTGGATGAACCTACTTCTTCTATAGATGCTCTAACTGAACGGATAATTTATGAACGTTTGTTTAAGCAGGCGGAAAGGGATACTCTGATCCTGGTTAGTCACCGTCTTACAGGTCTTGAACTCATGGATCAGATTATTGTGATGGATGAAGGTACGATTGTGGAAAAAGGAACTTACAATGAATTGATGCATAAGCAAGGCTACTTCTATGAAATGAAACAAATCGAAAAAACCATCTTCGGATAAAAGCAAGATGAAGCAAAAAAATTCCACCTCAGGTCATCCAGAAAATGGATGACCTGAGGTGGTTTAATTTTTCCGGAAATCAGGGAGGAGACTTGGAGAGATTCCCTGACTGCCGCTTGGTTCACGATTACTAGTAGTACGGATAATATGGATACTGATAGTAAGGATAAGGAGTAAAGTAAGGAAAAAGGGCAAGGGCAGTTAATCCTGCAATGGGGAGTACAGATCGCCGGAAACGACGAGCTCTTCTTCGCCCATAACCACCATAACCGAATTGACGATCGTTCGAACTTGAGCCTTGAGCTTCACCTTCACCTTCACCTTTTTCATCTACCATAACATCTTCACTGATCAGCATCGTGATTTTATCATTTCTCACATCAATGATAATTCCATCCACTGTGCTCCCGTCCTCAAGCGTAACCATTACGTGGTAATACTTGTGTTGTTCGCACTGGCTTTCAGTAGGTTTCGTGTGAGATGGCTGCTGGTACATATTCCTTTCATCTGTCACTGTTAATCAACTCCTCACAAAACCATGATATTCACCCATGAAAAATTTGTGACAAACATCCAGCAGCCAGGGTGTTTTTCTATCCATATTTTAGTAAAATGTAGAAAAGGAAAGGTGAGGTGGAGGCATTGGACAAGAAAGCACCGATAGAACTAGGAAACGATATTTATC
The DNA here is from genome assembly GCF_049282395.1 of Halobacillus sp. NCBI lineage: Bacteria > Bacillati > Bacillota > Bacilli > Caryophanales > Bacillaceae > Halobacillus > Halobacillus sp. Next base: position 16,326 of record NZ_JBAPTY010000242.1, read on the forward strand.
TAATTGATGGGTTTGACTTAGGGTTTGAAGGTCGCACAGGTACATATGTCTTACAGGCAGAGAAGCTTACTCTAGTAGAAACAGGTCCCAGCCCTTCTGTGCCAAGAATTCTTGAAGGATTAAAAGATTTATCGCTCGCTGCTGAGCAGGTTGAGTATGTTATTTTAACTCACATCCATCTGGATCATGCAGGAGGGGCTGGCTTGCTGCTTCAGGAATGCCCAAATGCTAAAGTTATTGTGCACGAAAGGGGAAAGCGGCACTTAGTTGATCCTTCCAAGCTGATTGCGGGCGCCCGGGCTGTATATGGGGATAAATTTGATCAGCTGTTCGATCCCATTCTTCCTGTTCCTGAAGAAAAAATACTTACGAAATCGGATAGAGAGACACTGGATATTGATGAGAACCGCCGCTTAACTTTTTATGATACTCCTGGACACGCGAAACACCACTTAGGAATCTTTGATTCAGCAAGCCAGGGGATTTTTACCGGAGATACTGCAGGCATACGCTATCATCAAACTGAGCATACTGGCTTAACTTTCTTTCTGCCTACTACATCACCGAATCAATTCGACCCGGAAGCGATGAAGCAATCGATTGAGCGTTTTCGCGCAATGAACCCGAAGCGGCTGTTTTTCGGTCACTTTGGTAAAACTGAAAATCCTGAAGAAGCTTTTGATGAAGTCATTGAGTGGATTCCGGTTTTTGTGGAGGAAGCACGTACAGCTTGGAGCGAGAACGAAGGGACCGCAGGTATAGAACAGCGTCTCCATAGACGCATTGCGGAGTATTTAAATGAAAAAAATATTACAGAAGAACATCCGGTTTTTGAATTGCTGCGCTTAGATTTTGAAGTCTGTGCGATGGGATTGGCCGATTACCTTCGTAAGCAGTTATAATGACTATTATGAACACGTTTATTTCGGGCAGCTGACTTTAATGTGGCCTGCCTGTTCTATACTTATAAAAAAAGGTCATCTATTTACTGTGAAATTTGATAAACTATTAATTAGACTATAAATTTCAGGAGGTAATGTTATGAGCAAAAGAGAATTTGTGACAGCCATTAATTGCATGGACGGAAGAGTCCAACTGCCGGTCATCCATTGGATGCAGGAGAAGTACGACGCTGAATACGTAGATATGATTACAGAAGCAGGGCCGACACGTTATTTACTGGAAGGTTCAACGGACAATCTGAAAGCCATGCAAACGAAAGTAAGTATTTCCTGTGAAAAACACGGTTCTGACATTATTGCTATCGTGGGTCATCACGACTGTGCAGGGAATCCAGTTCCAAGGGAAGAAAAAGTTAAGCAAATTAACCAATCCGTGAAGCTTGTTCAATCGTGGGGTTTTCAAGCAGAGGTTATTGGTCTGTATGTAAATGATAAGTGGGAAGTAGAATTTATTTAATAGAGAGTATAAGATATCTGTGCTGAAGTAAACAAGGTTAATGGAAGCGGAAAAGGAGAGAGAGTCAGATGGGGCAGGCCAGCTGGTTTGAATTAGTAGAAGATGAATGGGATCCTATTTTTTTAGAACTGCAAAGGTTCTCCAATGATAACTGCCGGACGATCACCATCCATCCGTTTACAATCACGAAAAATAATTATGGCCTTTATGAAATAGAAAATGAAGATGTTCATGATTGTGTAAGTACAATGGACCAATGTTACCGTTATCTCTGTGAATATTGCGAGCATTGATAATAAAGGAGATATGCTGACCATTCACGAGATACAGATAACGGATCACATGTTTTTTGCCTGATGTGTTCACGTTTGAGAGACCCCCTCATCTCCTTGTAAAATAAATCATTAGTGAATTTAAGAGGAAACAGGGTGTTAGATGTGACTAAATATATTGTTGTGGGCGCAGGGATTCTTGGTGCTTCAACGGCTTACCACTTAGCA
>NZ_JBAPTY010000243.1:0-1751 GCF_049282395.1 Halobacillus sp.
ACACTCTTCAACCAATTCATATAAATAATCTTTTTTGATCAGATACATATCCATATAAACGTTTGTATTTGTGTGATCATTATTAATGGAAGTTACCCGACCTTCTTCATCCACATCCAGTTTATGAGCCATTTGATGCTCAGGATAAAGCTCGTCCACTTTTTTATAAATAACGGTAACATCAGCGTTTACATCTTTATGCTCTTTAAGCACATCCTGGAAATTGATGTTGCAAATGTGCTGGGAACCTGAGACCAGAATATATTCAGCAAGTGTACGCCTTAGAAAATCTATATTGTTATGAAAATGCTGCAGATCCCCCCTGGAGATATCAGTTGGATCATTCCAGTCAGGCGGAAGGATGAAAAGACCTCCCCGCTTACGGTCCAGATCCCAGGCTTTCCCTTGTTCAAGGTGGTCCATCAGTGATCTGTATTTGCGACGAGCGAATACAGCGACTGATTCAATGCGCGAATTCGTCATGTTGGAAATCGTAAAATCAATCATTCGGTAACGTCCGGCAAACGGGACCGCAGCCCCGCACCGGAAGTAAGTTAGTTCATCTAATAAATCCTGTTCATGATCCAAGTTTATAATTCCTGCTATTTGATCCATAGAATCCTCCTATTAACTATTAGCTGCATAGCTTGATGCCAAGACGCTGCCTTCTTCTGCTACAAGTGTAATCTCACTGTCCGGAGCAGGGTCGCCAATCACTGCTCCATCCTCAATAACGCTTCCTTTTGCTATGATAGCGCGATTAATTTTCACATTTTTACCAATCTTCACATTAGGCATGACTACGGAATCCTTAACAACGGAGGATTCGCCCACATGTACCCCATAAAAGATAACCGAAGTATCAATCGTTCCATAAATGCGGCAGCCTTCATTAATCAATGCATTCCGCACTGTGGCAGAAGGTGCAATATATTGGGGAGGCTGATTTGGATTTTTGGAATAGATTCTCCATGTATGATCATTCAAGTTAAGTCCTGGTTTAGGCTGAAGTAAATCCATATTCGCTTCCCAGAGACTGTCAACTGTACCGACATCCTTCCAGTAACCGTCAAAGGTATAAGCCATTAACTTCTTATCATCTTTAAGAAAAGCCGGTATAATATCTTTTCCGAAGTCATGAGAAGAACCTTCTTTTTCCGCATCGTCGATCAAGTACTGCTTCAACACATCCCAGCGGAAAATGTACACACCCATAGAGGCGAGGTTACTCTTTGGAAATTCAGGTTTCTCGTCAAACTCATCAATTCTGCCATTTTCTTCTGTATTCATAATGCCAAAGCGGCTGGCATCTTCCCACGGCACTTCCAGGACGGAAATGGTGGCGTCAGCACCGGAAGATTTGTGATACTCGAGCATATCGCTGTAATCCATTTTATAAATGTGGTCACCGGAAAGAATGAGCACATGCTCCGGGTCGTATTGATTCAGGAATTCCAGGTTCCTGTAAATGGCGTTGGCTGTTCCTTCATACCAGCCTCCGCCTTCTGCCTGCATAAACGGAGGAAGAACGGATACTCCGCCAAATTTTCTGTCTAGATCCCAGGGGGCTCCGATACCGATATAATCATTTAAAATCAGGGGTTCATATTGAGTAAGCACCCCGACTGTATCAATCCCTGAATTGGTACAGTTACTTAAAGGAAAATCGATGATTCTGTATTTCCCACCAAAATACACCGCAGGCTTGGCAATCTTTTTGGTAAGTGATTTTAATCTTGTTCCTTGTCCTC
>NZ_JBAPTY010000244.1:0-2358 GCF_049282395.1 Halobacillus sp.
TGTGGCATCCCTCCTTTGGAGTGATGTTCCCACGTTCCTACCCGATCGGTGCCATTCACGTTAGGAAAATAATCGTTTCATACTCTAGACTTGGGGCTATTCCTCCACTTCCATTACAGAAGTTTCATCAGTCATTCCCCTACCCTTACAAGGATAAATGCTTTTCAGCATAACTTTATAGCAACCGTTTTGGGTAACAGCCCTTGATTCAACGTTCCTTGCTTTCCAAGTACCATACAACATAGCTATCCGTACTAAACGTAGATGCTTCCTTTAAGCCTGTGAGCTGGATACCGCCGTCGTTCGGTATAGCGTCTTTCAGAGGGGGCAGTTTTACTCCACACCACTCACATCATCGTAAGATGACACATAAGTTTCCTTACGTTTGTAAATTTAGACCCTTACCTTCGGAAGTTCGTCAGTTCTATCTCAAAGAACGATTCTCATCCTATCTAGCTTTTCAGCCGTGAGGCATATCCGTCGGCATACCTTGTTTATGGCTTCAGCCTTCGTTCTGCCTAATCTACCTGTGCTTCACACCTTAAGACCTGTCCGTCTTAACGCATGCAGGAGTGTTGACGGGATGGTTTCGGGAAACATGGATCCTTCATTCCCATCCTCCGTTGTACAGTTGAAATTTAAACAAATAAACTTCCTGCCTTTCACGCAAAAATGCGCTTATAGCAGAACTTGTCGCGCGCCCCCTTTTCTGTAAGACTCGGATTCGAGACATCCGTTCAAAATTTTCATGTTTTTTAAAAGTCTAGTAGATTTAATTTTTAAGTTAATTCACAAAATAAATTTTTCCATATTTTTGAAACCAATACCTCATGAAGACGTATAACATTTTAATGAGGTGATTATATGGAAAAATTAAAAGATAAAAGAAGCTTATTTATGTTTTTGTATGGCATAGTGACAGTGGTTTCCTTTTACACAGTAACCGAATTAGTAGGAATTGATACTTCTCCTGCGTATCAATATAGTACCTATTTAAAGGAAATAATCATCGCAATTATCCCATTGTTGATTACAATATCGTTTCCTGTTATTCGTAAGATGTTTATAAATTCATTTGTCTTATCTCCATTAGCATTGAAGATGACCTGGGTTTACATAACTGGATTCTTTCTTTTTCAATATCTGATTATGAAAATCACATATGATTATGGCATACTAATTTCAAACAGTTGGCGTATATTTTACAATTTGGAAATCCCATACATCACGCACTTTCAATATCCAGTTCTGGGGTTTTCTTTATATGCAATAGCAAGAGTGTTGATAGTCCCTATTATTGAAGAGTTTTTTTACCGTGTATTCTTGATTACTTTCTTCAATAAATGGGTGAACATTTGGGTAGCTGTTGTCTTACAAATGATTATATTTTCTATGAACCATCCGTTTTCCCCTTTTTCCGCAGGGGTCTTTGGACTTTTGCTTGGTACCCTATATGTTAGGACTAAATCCATAATACCTGGATTAATTCTTCATTCATTATGGAACCTCTACAGCGCACTAATTATGAATTTCGATTTATGGTTTATTCCAAGATGGTAGATAGAGATTTTCTTGCTATCCATATCTGAGAGCTAACACCCTGTATTGGATAAACGCCCCCTTTTCCGTAAGACTTGATGTCGAGATATTTTGTAAGTTACTATCTTATATCCCCGTTACTATAATCAGGCAGATGTTCATACCTATCAACTTGAAAGAGATAATACCCCTATCAATAAAAATTGAATCTAAATATGATTCAAGCAACTATTTAACGAAATTGAGAAAAAACCACAGAAACTACTACAACTAATAAGCTCACATAAATCAATCTCTTTAATGTACGTTTATAAACACTGTGATTTCTTCTATTAACTTCATAAAAATCCCACATAAATTGTAGAAAGACAATAGTAATTAAAGAAATACCTATATATATACTTGGCACTCCCCCAAAAGACATTATCAAAACTATAAACAGAGCCGAGAAACCCACTATCGATTCTTCTTTTTCTATTTTTTTCTTAAGATTTTCATCCACTAAATAACAACCTTTCATAATAATTACAAACAAATTAAGGTTTGTACTGTGAAAATTAACAAAATATGTTCTTAGTTTTTGTATCTTTAGTATCTATTTTCACTTATTCTATATGGGGAATATAACATTAATTTTATATATATTTCATCAAATAGCTCGAAACTGAGTCTTCAATTAACCTGCCCCTTAGCAAAAAAGCGATTGCTCATATTGAACAATCGCCCCCTTTAGCGAAAAATTTGAATTCGAGATAAATTTTAAAAAACTTAACTATCAATAACTTTACTCTGCCTGACCCCTGCTCTACAGGCTTTACT
>NZ_JBAPTY010000245.1:0-1738 GCF_049282395.1 Halobacillus sp.
TTTTCTATGAATTGGCCATTAACGACCGAGCGTTTGAATTTACAACCGTATGAAATCTCTCAGGCAGAACGCGTGACGGAGCTTGCAGGTGACAAAGCGGTTGCAGCTACCACCTTCGTTCCGCATCCATATACCCTGGAAGACGCTCAGAACTGGATACGTACGCATGAAGAATGGATTAAGGAAGGAAAAGCTTATCCTATGGCTATGGTATTGAAATCAACAAATGAGCTGGTGGGGACGATGACGCTGCGAGTGGACCATAAACACAAGAAGGGCGAGCTTGCTTATTGGGTAGGAAAGCCTTACTGGGGAAAAGGATATGCCTCAGAAGCGGCTGCGCGGATGGTCGAGTATGGTTTCGAAACTTTGCAGCTTAACAGGGTTTGGTCTGCAGCGATCAGTGAAAACCCAGCCTCTACGAGAGTGATGCAAAAAGTCGGTCTTAGTTATGAAGGTAAATTGAAAGGGGATATCTACCACTGGGGTGAATACAAGGATATTGAGGTTTATGGCATGACTGCTCAAGATTATCATTCATGAAAACCTTACATATGAATGAGGAAACAACTGGTGATTGGTTTTGTATGCCCAGAGATCCTGGCCCCTCCTCATTTCTTAACGCTTCGTTAATTTCGGAATTGAGACAGCAATGCAATTTCGTATATTTCCCAGGAAATATGGTTTGGTTACATATTTTATCTTTTATTTGCCTTACTTTTTAGGAAGAGGTGATTTAAAGGGAAGTGTCGGGTGCTTATCTCTGTTTATATTAGGTTAAATGGTAAAACTTTTCTCCCGTATCGCCTAGCGATACGGAGGATGGTTTTTCATATATTTTTAGACCATTATTATGCCCACCGTGATACTCGCATTGAACAGTAAGATATAAACTGAGCGAACACAAAAGAGAATTAGAATGAACAAGTGATCGTCAAACAGCTAGTTATACAGCAGGAACACGAATGTATTGTACGGGATAACTGATACGAAAGGCTAGACTTTGTCTATAATCTTATTGAAAAGTGCCGATGCCAAACTAATGTTACACAATAATGTTGAGAAAAATCGAATAGGATAGTACAGAATTAAACATATTTCCCGCACGGTCCATAATTAAAGCAGGAGAACTTCTAGCGAAAGCAGCTGAATTTGGAGAAAAGCTTAACGAGTCTAATAACAAGCTCCAGCATCGGAATGCCATAGAGGCGTACATAGAAGCCCTTTAACGATAGAGATTCTCTGCACCAGCTTTATGGGCATATCCTAACCTTGTATATAAGAGAGTGTGTGACGAACCCCTTTGTTATAGTGGCGCAACTAATCTTTTGCCACCCTTAAGGAGCAAATCTGTAGGTTACTTTTCTAGACCTGGATAAATAGGGGGGGCTATGGCAGGAAGGGAAATAAACGGTCAGGTATGGAAAGAAGAAAGAATTGTAATTAACGTATCTTTCTCTATGGAATAGCGACAAATCCAGGGGGCCAGATTGATATTCAAATTTTCAGGTTGATATTATATCTTATTTTTTCATATCAAATTATTAAAAAAAGAACCCCTCATATAAGAGGGGTTCTTTTAAAATTGATTATTTGTACATTAATACTTTTCCTACAGTACCATCTTTACTTTGACCAGTTACACGGAACTTCAGACCGTAGTCAGGAACATCGCGTCCTGCATCTACTAATCCTTCATTCAAGTAGTTTTCGCTGTCATCGAATAATGGTGTGCGTT
>NZ_JBAPTY010000246.1:0-16651 GCF_049282395.1 Halobacillus sp.
GTTAATACCTCCATCGTAACGGTACTGCCCACCACTCTTGTATAAATCGTGGACATTCATTCTCCGTTTTCTCAACAGATAATAATCGGCGAAAATAATTCCGACGATCACGGAGAGAATAGCAGCCGCAATAAGCAAGACCGGAATCAGCAGATTGAATACACTCCATGGCTGAATGACTGTGCCAATCAAACCGGCAATAAACACTCCGGCCCAGAAAGGAAGCTTCGGTCCGCCGACGTTGGAGAAAATAGTGGCCGCTGGCACGATATTAGCCGATACGTTGGTGGACCACTGGGCCAGTACAATCATTAAGAGCAGAATACCCAGGACGAGTCCGCTGGCCGATTCCTGAAGGGCGACAACCGGATCAAAGTTCGATACGGCAATATACGAGACTGCGCCAAGGACGACAATGAAGGTCTGTGTCAACGGCAGACCGACCAGGCTTCCAACCAGGGCTCCCTTGTTCCGTTTTACCCAGTTTCTTTCATGTTTGGGCGCTTTAATAAATCGGGATATAGAAGAAATATCAGCCGCAAGTGTCGCCCAATACCCCATGTTACTCACAACGACAATGACAAAAGCCGTGAAGGCTGCACCACCTGTAACAGGGCTCTCAACCCATCCCCAGATATCCTTGTTCTGCGCTGAGGCCTCCCCAGCCAGATTAAAATACATCCAGATACCGATTAGAATAATAATCGGGGCTGCCAGATCGGCGAATTTCTCTACGGCTTTAATCCCAAGCGCTGTATTAAATAATTGGAATAAGGCAAAAAGGACGTAGCAGACAAACCAGTTGTCAAAGCCTGTTAAGATATTTAAGATTCCATTAATAGCTGTAGAGCCAAAAAACGTGTTGATCCCAAACCACATCGATGCAGCCAGCCCTCTGACTACAGAAGGGAAGTGGGTTCCAAGTGTTCCAAAAGGAGCTCTCATGTAGACGGGAAACGAAATACCGTGTTCAATGCCGATATCTGCGGTCAGTGTAATGGCGAACCCTATCAACAGGGTTCCAAGAAGCGTTCCGAGTACCACCCAGATGAGTGAAATGGATTGGACGCCTGCTCCACCAATGGCAAAGGCGGCTAAGACTACAGCCATCCCGATCCACATAAACGTAAATCCGAGGGTGCCGATTTTCTTCTCGTGGTGAGGAATAGGCATGAGGTCCGGAGACTTTAAATGATTGTCTTTTTTATCCATAGATATGGAATCCTCCTATAATGATACATGGGAATTGTAAAGCAGCCACCCGGCTTTTAATAGTTGGTTCTATTAAACTTGGCAGTTGATTTTTCAGAAGATTATTAAACAATCCGGCTTTATAGTGGAAGACGTAGTTTCGAGACTTTAGTGGGAGAATTAGGCCCTGCGGGGAACGAGTCGCTTTCCACGGGCATGCGCTGAGCTTCCTCAGGCTTGCGCCTTCCGGGATCTCACCTGTCATGTGCATCCCGTAGGAGTCTCCACGTTCCCCTCCGGACCTTGCTGAAATAAGCAACTCGAAACGATGTCGAAAATCTTTTGTATAGAAAACATGAGCTAAATGCTAAGAGCTCTTATTTCTCCCATAGGCTTCGTCGATAAACTCACTCATGTCACAGATGGATTTAGAAAGACTCAAGCCCACCAGCTGTACTTCTAAAGAAGGGTCCGTTCGCAAGGTTATAGTTGGGTTGGTGGGGAAATGATGAGACTCCCGTGGGAAAAGGAACTAGGGGAGATCCCACAGGGAGTGAACAACGACCGAGGAAGCTCCCCGTTCCCCACTGGAAAGCGAATTATTTCCCCACCAGCCCTAGTTCTTTCTAGATAACGGACCCTCACCACCTCATACAGAACCTAATAGCTCAAAAGCCGGGCAACCTGATTCTTGTTATCCGGAAGGCAGGACTAGTTTTGATAGAGTTCTTCCTGGGACTGTTTGAGTTCACCGAAACGGGCACGCTTCAGGTAGTTACCGGATCCGATTTTCCCGACAAACTCCTTATCACGGATGACGAACTCTCCACGTGATAATACGCTGACTGGCTGACCGGTTACTTTTATCCCTTCAAAAGGATTGTAATCAGCGGCCATGTGACTCGTTTCAACCGATATCGTACGCTCAATATTCGGATCAAAGATGACCAGGTCGGCATCGGCTCCCACACTGATCGTTCCTTTCTGAGGGAAGATGCCGAATGTCTTCGCAATGCGTGTGGAAGTAATGTCCACAAACTGGTTTAGACTGATTCTGCCTTTTTTAACCCCTTCAGAGAACAGCAGGCTGACCCGATCTTCAATAATTGGCCCGCCGTTTGGAATCTTCGTAAAGTCACCTTTTCCTAAATCCTTCTGCCCTTTAAAATCAAAGGAGCACTGATCAGATCCTAATGTCTGCAATTCACCTGTCTTCAGAGCATTCCATAGCACGTCCTGGTGCTTCTTCTCACGTAAAGGCGGAGACCATACGTATTTGGCTCCTTCAAAATTTGGTTTTTCTAAGTAGCTTTGGTCGAGCACTAAGTACTGTGGACACGTTTCCCCAATCACCTGATAGCCTTTCTTCCTCGCTTTTGAAATTTCTTCGACCGCGTTTTCACACGAGACGTGTACCACATAAAGCTGCGAGTTCGCGAGTCCGGTTAATTGAGCAGCACGGCCAGTCGCTTCTCCTTCCGCTTCAGGTGGACGGGTTAAGGCATGATAGATTGGGTCGGTCTGTCCTTTCTCAAGGGCTTTTTTAACTAAGTGATCGATGACATCCCCGTTCTCTGCATGTACCATCACGAGAGCGCCTAGTCTTTTCGCTTCTTCCAGTGTGCGGAATAAGGTTTCATCATCGGCTTGAAAGACATTTTTGTAAGCCATAAATACTTTAAAAGAAGTAATCCCTTCATCCTCAATGACACTTGGAAGCTGCTCCAGGACGCTGTCATTCATTTCACTGATCATTAAGTGGAAGCTGTAATCAATGACGGATTTATCGCGTGATTTCGCGTGCCATTGATCGATTGAATCCTGTAGCGGCTTCCCTTTGTTCGTCAGGCAGAAATCAATGACTGTCGTTGTGCCGCCATGAGCTGCAGCAATCGTGCCGGTCTCAAAATCATCCTTACTGACCGTACCGCCGAACGGCATTTCTAGATGGGTATGGGGATCAACCCCTCCTGGAAAGACGTAGTTGCCTTTCGCATCAATAACTTCAGCTGAAGAATCGGACAGATCCTGTCCAATCAGTACAATTTTTTCATTTTCCACCATAATGTCCGCTTTATACGTATCGGCTGCTGTAACAATGATTCCATTCTTAATAATTTTCTTCATCGTAACCCTCCATTATGTTTATTTAATCAAATCCACTTCACAGGATGAGGCTGCGCCAATCGCTGCCTGCCTTTCATTCCACGTCATCGGCGGTTTACCATTCGCATAGTCCACCATATCGATTGCCCCATCTACCGGGCAGACGATGGAACATAAGTTACAGCCAACACAATCTTCCTCACGCACCCTGAGAATGTCGTTGCCATCCTCATCTTTCAGCATGTCGATACACTGGTGGGAAGTGTCTTCACAGGCGATATGGCACTTATTACAGTTGATGCACACATCATTATTGATTTTGGCAACAATCTGGTGATTTAAGTCCAAGTTGCCCCAATCTGAGTACTTTTCTACGGATTTTCCGACAAGGTCCATGACTGAATCGATGCCTTTTTCATCCAGGTAGTTATTTAACCCGTCTTTCATATCCTCGACGATACTGAAGCCATGGTGCATCGCGGCTGTGCAAACCTGCACGCCCGTAGCACCCATAAGCATAAACTCCACGGCTTCCCGCCAACTTGAAACCCCGCCCATACCGGAAATCGGAACATTAATTTTCGGATGACGCGCACATTCCGCTACCATATTAAGCGCGATCGGCTTCACGGCTGGACCGCAGTAGCCGCCATGAGCCCCTTTACCGGCTACGTTTGGAATCGTATCCCACGTATCGATATCCACTCCGGCGAGACTGTTAATGGTGTTGATCATACTGACCGCATCAGCCCCGCCATTTACGGCCGCCTGTGCTGTAAATGTGATGTCCGTAATATTCGGGGTAAGCTTTACAATGACTGGTGTTTCAGCCACTTCTTTCGCCCACATCGTTTGTTTTTCCACGAGCTCCGGGACCTGACCGGATGCAGCACCCATACCCCGTTCTGCCATTCCATGCGGACATCCGAAGTTCAACTCCAGACCGTCCACGCCGACTTCCTCCACACGCTTCACGATTTCATGCCATTTCTCCTGTGTTGGCTCGACCATTAAAGAAGCAATGATCGCATGATTCGGAAACCTCTTTTTTGTTTCATAGATTTCTCGTAGATTCACTTCTAGCGGTCGATCGGTAATCAATTCAATATTGTTGAATCCAGCTACTTTTTGACCATTAAAACCGACGGCGGCGAAGCGTGAAGTAACGTTCAGGATGGGTTCCCCTAACGTTTTCCAAACGGCTCCACCCCACCCGGCTTCGAATGCACGCTGCACCTGGTACCCAGAGTTGGTTGGAGGTGCCGAAGCCAGCCAAAAGGGATTGGGAGATTTTATTCCTGCAAGATTTAAACTCAAATCAGCCATATCATTACGCCTCCTGAAATAGTAGTTTTACATCGCGGCTGTTGGTGCGGGAGCTAACTGTTTATGAATGGCCATAGCGACTACTTTACCCTGCTGAGCGGCTGTCACTACCATGGCTTCCCCTTGTCCTTTCGCAAAAATCACATCTCCTGCAGCGAAAACCTTAGAATTGGACGTTTGCAGGGATTCAGGGTCAACTTTGACGACACCGCCTTCATGATCCAGACCGAAGCCCTCAATAAAATCGGAATAACGCGTCTGTCCGATCGCTTTAATCACGGCATCGGCCTCCATGACAAATTCAGAACCTTCAACCGGGGACGGTCTTCTTCGTCCATCCGCGTCCGGTTCGCCCAGCGCCATTTTCACACATTTCAGGTGCGTCACCTGATTCGTCTCATCCCCGATGATTTCGATTGGCTGCGTAAGCCAGTTGAATTCCACGTTATCCTGTTTGGCAAAGTCGTATTCGAAGCCATAAGCGGTCATTTCTTTCACGGTACGGCGGTACACAATCTTCACATCCGCCGCCCCTTTTCGGGCTGCACAGGTGGCCGCATCAATTGCCGTGTTGCCTGCACCGACAACCACGATGTTTTTACCGATCAGTTCCTCCGTTACCGGGCCTGATTTTGTACTTTTTACAAATTCAATGGCGTCATGAACTCCGTTCAAGTCTTCCCCTTCAATTCCAAGCATCGGAACGTTGCCCATACCGATGGTCAGGACAATAGAGTCATATTGATCGGATAGTTCCTGAAAAGTGACATCGGTTCCGACTCTTGTGTTTGTCCGGATTTCAACGTCCATTTGTCTGACCTGATCGACTTCCCAGCGGGAAATATCCTGCGGCAGCCGGAATGACACGATTCCGTATGTATCCAGCCCTCCAGCCTCAGCCTCTGCTTCAAAAATCGTCACCTCGTAGCCAAAACGGGCAAGTTCCCGAGCTGCCGATAAACCAGCTGGTCCTCCTCCCACAACAGCCACCTTCATGCCATTCTTTTCTCCAGGTTTGAATAACAGTTGTTCGTTCTTGATGGCCCAGTCGGTCGCAAACCGCTGCAGATCACCAATCAAAATGGGCTGCGTGGAATGATTTAATACACATGCTCCTTCACAAAGCTCCTCGGTCGGGCAGACGCGGGCACACGTAGCACCGACTGGATTGGATGACATGATGGTCGTGGCCGATCCCTTTAGATTGCCAGAAGCAATCTTTTTAATAAACTTCGGAATATCAATGCTTGTCGGACAAGCCTTAATACAGGGAGCATCATAGCAGTACAAGCAGCGATTGGCTTCTTCCATGGCCTCCTGATTGTTGAGACCTTCGTGAACTTCCTCAAAATTTGATTTTAAGTTCTCTAGAGATATTCCTTTGCTTTTTAACTGAGTCAATGCAATGAACCTCCTTTTATAGATACTTGCCATCTGATTCAGATGCATGGCTATACAAAAGAAGTCCTACATAGGGAAAAGAGGTCTATTTTCCTTTGCTCTATGAAGAACTTCTTCTAGGATTCTGGAATTCTCTGTTACGGCAGAAGCTGACCCATCTTCTCGTACGTTTCGGGACGACGATCCCGGTAAAACTGCCACGTATCTCGAACTTCCCGAATAAACTTCTTATTCATTTCACCGATGATGACTTCATCCTGATCACGGCTGCCGGTAGCGACAAACTCTCCTCTAGGATCCACAAGGTAAGACTGACCATAAAATTCGCCCATATTCCACGGACCTTCATAACCGACACGGTTAATGGCTCCTAAATAATAGCCATTTGCTACCGCATGAGCCGGCTGCTCAAGCTTCCATAAGTATTCCGACAATCCAGCGACAGTAGCTGACGGATTAAAAACGACTTCCGCCCCGTTCAAGCCAAGTACCCGTGCCCCTTCAGGGAAGTGGCGATCATAGCAGATATAAACGCCGACTTTAGCAAAGGCAGTATCGAACACGGGATACCCCAGGTTTCCAGGCTTGAAGTAATACTTCTCCCAGAATCCATATCCCTTGTCCCCTACACCCACCTGAGGAATGTGATGTTTGCGGTATTTACCTAGATACGATCCATCTGCATCAATGACAGCCGCTGTATTATAATATGTCGCAATCCCTTCTCTTTCATAGATTGGAAGAACAATAACGACTCCTAGTTCTTTAGCAAGCTCCTGAAATTGAATCGTGGTCGGACCATTTGGAATTTCTTCTGCTGCATCGTACCACTTTGAGTTTTGTTCCGAGCAGAAATAGGGACCATAGAAAATTTCCTGCAGACAAATGATTTGCGCTCCTTTTTCTGCCGCTTCCCGAACTAGTTTAATATGTTTTTCGATCGATTCCTGTTTGTGAACTTCGACAGGTTCATTTCCATCTACATCGTGAGAAGCTTGTATTAACCCAATTTGGACTTTATCGGACACGTAAATTCCTCCTTATGTAATAAGATCCCTAATTTTTTTAAATAGCTTCCAGCCGTGTAAAATCTTCATCGTTACGATCGTTACTGATTCACCTCCCTGAAATTATTTTAAATTTTCTTTATTTGCTGAATATTTTGTAATTTATATATACTTTACCTTAAGTTTATCAATTTGCCATTATACATACTGTAAAATGTTAATTTGGATTAACGTTGCTTTTTGTAAAAATAAAGAGGTGAGATAGATGCACGTAAGGATTTGTTTAAAGTAAGGATTAATTAGGAAATACAAAAGAAATTGAAAAAAGCGGAAGTCTTTACATCTTCCGCTTTTTCAGTCCATTAATACCAGCGCTGAGTCAGCATTTTCCGCTTCGTATAAAAATTCAGCCCGTCTTTTCCGTTGGCATGAAGATCTCCGTAGAATGATTTCTTATTACCGGAGAAAGGAAAGAAAGCCATAGGGGCAGGAACGTTTACATTGACACCTAACATGCCTGCGTCCATTTCTTCTCTGAACTGCTGCACAGCCTTGCCGCTTGAGGTATAGATGACAGCTCCATTCGCAAATTCGGATTTATTGGCCGTCTCAATGGCTTCATCCAGGGTTTCGGCGCGTACAATACTTAGAACCGGTGCGAAGATTTCATCTTTCCAAATTTTCATATCTTCGGTCACATAGTCGAAAATCGTCGCTCCTAAGAAATAGCCTGATTCATTTTCACGGAGTTCTACCCGGCCGTCACGAACAAGCTTCGCGTTTTCTTCTTCACCGGCTTCAATATAACCGAGCACCCGGTCTCTGTGGGACTCACGAATTAACGGTCCTAAGTTTGTTTCTTCCGCTAACCCATCTCCTACATTTAACTGATCAGCAGCCTCTTTCAGTTTGGCAACCAGTGGATCAGCAACTTCGCCGACCGCTACTACTACGGAACAGGCCATACAGCGTTCCCCCGCGCTCCCGAAAGCTGCATTAACAATTCCTTCGACAGACTTATCGAGGTTGCAGTCCGGCAATACGATGGAGTGATTCTTGGCCCCGGCAAGTGCCTGCACACGTTTTCCATGGTTCGCAGCCGTTTTATATACATATTCCGCTACGGGCTGAGAGCCGACGAAAGATATCGCATCAATCTCTTCATGCTCAAGCAGACCATTCACTACATCATGAGCACCATTCACCAGATTCAGTACTCCTTTTGGCAATCCCGCTTCATGCAAGAGCTCGACTAGCATCTTCGCAAGAATCGGTGTCCGCTCGGAAGGCTTCAGGACAAAGGTGTTGCCGCACACCAATGCAAGCGGAAACATCCATAAAGGAACCATCATTGGGAAATTAAAAGGGGTAATCCCTCCGACTACACCGACTGGATAACGGTACATTCCCGAATCTATACCTTCCGCGATATCCGGCAGCACATCCCCCATCATTAAACTCGGCGCTCCGGCAGCGAATTCTACACACTCGATTCCCCGTTGCACTTCGCCCGTCGCATCTTTTTTCGTTTTTCCGTTCTCCTGGGTCAGCACTTTGGCAAGTTCATCCCGATTTTCAGTGAGAAGCTGCTGGTATTTGAACATAATCCGTGCTCGTTTAGGAACAGGCGTCTTCTTCCAGTCTTTAAAAGCCTGTCTTGCCGATTGTACGGCTTTATTTACGTCCTCTTTCGATGAAATAGGAACACTTGCGATGATTTCTCCTGTAGCGGGGTTGGGCACATTCTCCACTTGCCCACTTTCAGACGAAACCCATTCTCCATTAATAAAATTCTGAATGACCACCTGATTCGACTTCGAGAAAGTTGTCTCCATCTTTTCACCTCAATTGGTAGATTCTGTTCTTTTTTGCTCAGATTCATTATAAATTCAGAAAATTCCAACATCAATGGACGAAATGTCAAATGAATTTCTCATCTAATTGACACTATGACGGTCTCTGCGGAATTGGAAGGAAAAGGGAAAACAAGTATTTTAGATAGGATTTGAGGGCTTAAAGGAAGTACACTTCAGTCAGTCGAAGCATGAAAAAAACCGTCCGATCGAGTTTCGATCGGACGGTTTTTGATACTTAGTGTGGATTATTTTGCTAAGCTTTCAATCTCGGAAAACATCGTTTCGATGCCTGGATTGCGCCGTGCTTCAACCAATCGCACCGAGATCCCTCGTTCCTAGCTCCATCCACAACGTCTATTTTTAGATAAACAAAAGTAAACTTAAGGCCATCACTGCCATACCGGCTACCACGCCATAGATGGATAAATGAGCTTCGCCATAACGGCGCGAGGCTGGAAGTAATTCATCCAGTGAAATAAACACCATGATGCCGGCAACTCCGGCGAATAAGACCCCGAACATCACATCATTCAGGAATGGCATAAGGACTAAATACGCCAGCAAAGCGCCGACCGGTTCGGATAGTCCACTAAGAAATGAAAGCTTGAAGGCTTTTTTCTTATCGCCTGTCGCAAAATAAACCGGTACAGAAACAGCAATTCCTTCTGGTATGTTATGAATCGCAATCGCAGCCGCAATCGCGATTCCGAGGCTGGGGTCGTTCAGGGCTGCTGTAAAGGTCGCAATTCCTTCTGGAAAGTTGTGAATGGCAATCGCGAGTGCTGTGAACGTCCCCATTTTTAATAAATGAGATTGATCGACAGCTGGCTCAGACGTCGACATATCTTCCACTTTTTTCACTTCATGAGGATTTCCTGCTTTTGGAATCAATCTATCAATAATGGCAATGACTACCATTCCACCGAAGAAACCGGCAACCGTAATCCACTTACCAGGAACTTCACCCATGGCATTTACCAGGGCATCCTGTGCTTTAAAAAATATTTCAACCATCGATACATAAATCATGACTCCTGCCGAGAACCCGAGCGCCAATGAAAGAAATCTAGTATTAGTCGTTTTTGTAAAAAACGCTAGTACGCTTCCGATCCCTGTGGCTAACCCGGCAAGCAGGGTCAATCCAAAGGCTAATAATAAATTTTCCACCTGTCTCTCCCTTTCTTCTCTGTCTAGTCTGAAATAATTGTAATTTATTTTTTTCCTTAATGCAACTTTTTTAGTTGTAGTAATATTTTATGTGCCTATTTAAAAAATGATACTTCAAATAACTCTCATCTGATGTACCATATTCGCCTACCTGGAATTCGTTCCACCAAAAGAAAACGAAGCACAGCCCCCTGGACTGTGCTTCGTTCATATTCACGCTTTCTCTGGTTTTGAATTTGTGATGAAGAAAGACAAAATGGCTCCGATAAATGCCATAATGGTCGCTACCCAGAAGGCTGTATTTACACCTTCTATTTGCCCACTGACCGATTCGGAAATAGCGGCATTGGTCATTACCGTGACAAGGATAGCCGTTCCAATCGAACCAGCAATCTGCCTCATCGTGCTTCCCATGGCCGTTCCATGCGGAATCATTTTTAAGCTCAGCTGGTTCAAGCCTGCCGTTTGTACAGGCATCATAACCATCGATACTCCAAACATTCGAATTCCGTAAATCACCGCTAAAAACGTAAACGAAGTGGCCGTTGATAACTGAGTAAAGAATATCGTAGTGAAGGTTACGATTGAAAGTCCGATAACAGACAGCCAACGGGCACCGACTTTATCAAAAATCCGGCCGGTAATCGGCGACATTATGCCCATGACGACCGCTCCCGGCAGAAGAACGAGACCAGATTCAAGTGCGCTGAATCCTAACATGTTCTGCATATATAATGGAAGAATCGTTTCGGCCCCTATCATAGCAGCGAATACGAGCATCGCTATAATCGTTGAAAGGGTGAAGATTTTCGATTTGAAAACTCTGAACTCTAAGATCGGCTGCTTCAAGCGGAATTGCCTTAAAATGAACAGAGTCAGAGTCACTACCCCTATTAGAATAGATCCAATAACTTCTAAGCTTCCCCAGCCACCGGTTCCGGCTACACTAAATCCGTACAGTAAGCCTCCGAAACCGAAGGAAGAAAGGATAATAGACGAAACGTCCACTTTTGGGAAAGTACGATTGGTAACATTCTTAAGTAAGAAATACGCAATGACCATATCGATTAAAGCAATGGGCAATACGACGAAAAATAACGATCTCCAGGGAAAATGACCGATTAAATAGCCCGAGAGCGTCGGTCCGATTGCTGGAGCGAAGGAGATCACCAATCCGACTAGTCCCATGATGGATCCCCTTTTCTCAACAGGAAAGATAACCAGAAATACCGTCTGCATCAGCGGCATCATAATACCGGCTCCGCCTGCCTGAATAACTCGTCCAACCATGAGGACCGGGAAGTTCGGAGCGAGGGCAGCTGTGAGTGTACCTATAACAAATATCCCCATCGCGCCTAAAAACAGCCGCCGCGTGGTAAAGGTTTCGATTAAAAAAGCAGTAATTGGAATCATAATTCCATTCACTAGCATAAATACGGTCGTCAGCCACTGAACCGTGTTAGCCGTTAAATCCAGATCGGCCATAATGTGCGGCAAGGCTGTAGCCAATAGCGTCTGATTTAAGATAGCTACGAAAGCCCCAACAATTAATATCGCTACAATCGATGTGCGATTGATCGGTTTTCCGTCCTGATCATGTGAGGTCATAAGCTGGCTCCTTTCCTCATGGATTCTTGATCATTAATCTTTCTAATGCATCAGCTTTTGTAGCAATGCTTTGTTCTTTCTTTAATACAGGCAGAAGAGCTTTTACTACCGCTTGTCTTACATGACTTCTTCTGCATTCCTCTTCAACGGCCTCAAGGACATGAAATGTATCATGGTACTCACTAAGTCCGGATGCCTGCAGCCTCATTTTCATTTCATGGAGCAGGCGTTCCATTCTTTCTTCCCTGGAGAGCGGTTCTACTTCGTCTTCCGGGTTTACCTCCGTGACCCAGTCTTCAGGAAGCACATGGGTCAATTCACCTTTGTTCTCTATGACCATTTGCAGGACTTGCCTGATGTAAGATGCGATGGATGGCAGGAACAAGGCATCATTTTTTTCTGAAAGGATAAACAAGTATTCCTTCATCATCCCCTGAAATAATAGAACGAGGTCGTTCATTCTGGTTTCATCACTTATCCTAAAAGCATCCCTCAAACTCTGCTTATGCCATAAGAACATTCTTCGATATCCACGATCCATCAGCTGCCGGACCTGCTTATCCTCTTTTTCAGGCATCGACCGGAAAAGCAGCTGAATAAAATAATGATTTTCCTTAAATTCTTCCAGCAGGACAATCACTTTCTGTTCTAGAGCTTCTAGAGGCTCTAAAGAATCATCGTCTTTAACCTCTTCCGTGCGCTGAGACATTCGCTGATGGTTATATTCGATCACTTCAATAAGAAGTGTCTGTTTGGATGAAAAATACTTATAAAGCGTGGCTTTCGACATCCCGCAAACCTCTGCCACATCTTGAACGGAAGTAGCTTCATAGCCATTCCTGGAGAACAACTGAGCGGCCGATTCCATAATTTTCACCCGTTTTTCATCCATAGAAGCACCCTCCTGAAAACTGAATAGTATTATTGAAACCGTATAGTTTTACACCGTCCATAGTAAGGATGAGAATCCAGTGTGTCAACAACCCTGCTCTATATAAAAAACCCAGGATAAGGTTCGTCCTGGGTTTACATAATCTGATTATTGTTAATAAAAATCGCTATGAATAATATTGAAACTTCACCTCTACCCGCGCTGATGTCTTTAGTTCTCCCGGCTCAATTGGAGCAGCACCACTGCTTACCATTTCGGCTTGAGCAAACGAGCGTGGAACCGCCCTTCCTCCATCTTTTTCAATGATCTGGATCGGGGTTTGATCCAGCTTAAGATTCATCGTGTTAGCTATCGTCTGAGCACTTGCCAAAGCGTTCCCCAGGGCAATTTGCAAAGCTTTTTGATAAGCAGCCTGTGGTCGCTTTAGCGTAAATTGGATCCTGTTAATCCGGTTAGCTCCCTGCGATACAGCCGTATCGATAATATAACCGGTCTGATCTACGTCTTCGATCGTCACAGCAAGAATATGACTCACTTCATATCCCCTGAAAACTTGCTTCCCGTCTATAAACTCATACTGAGGTGTTACGGAATACTCGGCTGTTTGGATATTCTCCTGCGGAACCCCCGCTTGGATAAGCGCACTGGTAATCTTTTGGATTGTTGAGCTATTTACCCCTTGAGCCTTCCTAATGTCCGTATCCAGATTAACGAACCCTACTTGTGCACTGGCTGCGTCCGGCCGAGTGAGTACCTGGCCCGTGCCGTTGACCGTAATGGTACGTCCTTCCTGATGATCCCGCACCAGCCCCTGGTAAGAAAGACTGTTCATGTATGGAGTCCACCTTTCCCTAACATCGTTTACTATTATTTCATGTGGGCACCCATGAAATTATTCCCTACTCAAGAAGAATCGTGAGAGGAGCACGGCCAGAACATAGGGAAGCTGCATAGACTAAAAGTATCTCACATGCGAGAGGAGTGATTGTATGAGTAATCGTCCCGACAACAATCAGCCAAAAAGAAAACCTTCACGTTCTTCCTGTTGCGGAAAGAAAAGAAGAGGCACGTCCAAATAACATTTATGAGAGTCGCAGCGGTGAGATGCGGCTCTTCCATTTAATCAAAATAACATTATTTTTGTTACATAAATGTAATACAAATGTCTCATGAATTATCTTGTATATACATCCATCCAACTGCTATACTCCATACAGTAAAACTTTTGGAAGGGGATAATCGTCATGAATAAATCCTGGATTCTACTTTTTTCTATTGCTTTTTACACCTTAGGAATCTTAAGTTTCAGTCCTCATTCCCCATCAACTATTGTTGCAGAAGAACTGGACAATCCAGCCGAAACAGCGCAGGAAGTTATTAAGAAATCATCCGCACTAAATAATAAATCTACTACTCATAAACGATTTGAAAAAGAAGAAAAGAAACCATCCGATTCAAAAGCTGAAGAAGATAAATCTAAACCAGAAGTAAAACGCACCGTGACCGTAGAGGCTACCGCTTATACAGCCTTTTGTGACGGATGCAGCGGCAAAACGTCTACAGGAATTGACCTTCGTGAAAATCCGGACAAAAAAGTGATTGCCGTAGATCCAGACGTGATTCCCCTGGGTTCTAAAGTGAGAGTGCCTGGTTACGGCGTAGCCATTGCCGGCGATATCGGGGCTGACATCGAAGGACGCCGCATCGATGTCTTCCTTCCCGAAAAAGACGAAGCGTTCGATTTTGGACGCCGTGACGTTCAGATCGAAATTCTTCAATCTTAGTTATTAACTCTCTAAAAGCTTATAATGGATAAGTAACAACCCCCTGGTTAGAAAACCAGGGGGTTTCGTCTTTGTAACTATTTCTATCAACTTTCAAAATAATACCACTCTCGATCCTCTTCGAACTTTCACCAAAAAAAGCCCAACTTTTTTTTAAGGAAGTTGGGCTTTTTTTCTTATTCTCTGGAGAAATCGGTTCGGTCGGCACCCTCTTCTAAATAGAAGCCTTCAACAGCTTTCGTATGCAGCACGACTCCGTCCTCAAGGAACCACCAGGAACCGCGGTCCAATTGTTTCACAATAAACTCAGAAGCCTCTCTCTGATCCATCGCCTCACTTAAATCCAACTCATGCGTAATTACTCGTTTACTATCGAGCAAAAAGACTACCTGCCATTCTTTCTTACTTGCCATCGTACCACTCCTTTTATGTAAGATATTTACTCTTTACCCTCCCCACCTCTGCTTTAATCGTAAAATACGCAAAAGAAGCCGCTCCTTTAAAGGTCGCGGCTTTATATGTAATTACGCTGGGGGAGGTGCGCCAGATGTTCGCCAGGAAGTTCTTCGACTTGATTTAATGGACCCAAGGAAAAACCAACGACTGAAAGTTAGGCAAGCGACAGGTATAAGACATCCCTCCAAATTTTATTGTTAATCAGCTGTCCTGTCTTCACTCATAGTGTACCACTTGTCCAAAACTGAAAGTGTTAAGTCTTCGTTAAGACTGTATTTCTATTTATTTATCTCATTCTATGCACAACGATTTACATTTAGAAGGACAATCCCTTACAATATTGAAAGTTACAAAACAAAGTAAACGAATAGGAATTAGGAGGTTTTAACTTATGGCTCAAGCTGTTTCTCAAACCAGCTACGAAAACCGGACGTCTTCCACGGCTGTAGGGGAATTGGAACCAGTTCAAAAACCACTCGTATGGCTGGGTGTCCTTATATCCGTACTACTATTTATCACGATTGTTCAAGTCACAACATGGACGCAAGGCGTTCTATTCGTTATAGGTCTAGCCTTTGGTCTAGCCTTGTTATACGCTCGTTTTGGTTTTACTTCCGCATTCAGACGATTAATTTCCGTTGGAAACGTGCAGGGTCTTCAAGCTCACATGCTTATGCTAGCCGTTGCTACCACACTTTTTGCCATTATATTAGCAACCGGCTTCAGTTTTACAGGCGTTGCACCGCAAGGGTACGTCTTTCCAGCCGGGTTAAGCGTCGTCGCTGGCTCCTTCATGTTCGGGGTCGGCATGCAGATGGGCTCCGGCTGCGCATCTGGTACACTCTATACGGTTGGCGGCGGTAAATCTTCGATGTTCATAACGCTTCTTGGATTTATCGGAGGATCTGTACTTGGTGCCTATCACATCGGTTTTTGGCGCGGTCTTCCATCCCTGCCGGCCATTTCTCTCGCAGAAAGTACAGGCTTAGGCTACTTCGGCGGCTGGGTTCTGCAAATTCTTATTTTCCTAGGTATCTATGGAGCGACCGTTAAATTTGCACGCAGAAAAAACCCGCCGCAAATGAAGCCACTGACGACAACCAGCGGGTGGAAAAAGCTCTGGAGAGGCGCTTGGCCACTCCTTGTCGCAGCTGTTATTCTCGGCATATTGAATGCCATCACCCTTACGGTACGCGGCAATCCATGGGGTATCACTTCGGCTTTTGCTCTATGGGGTTCTAAGTTCTTGCAAATCTTTGGAGTAGATGTCGCAGGCTGGACGTACTGGCAAGGTTCTGATGCTTTAAACAAAACGGTGCTGGCCGATTCCACCAGCGTGATGAACTTCGGTATCATTCTTGGTGCTTTCATCGCCGCTTCCTTCCAGGGGAACTTTAAACCTGGAAAAATTAAACCCGGTATTGCAGCCGCGTCTATTATTGGCGGCGGCTTAATGGGATACGGAGCGCGTCTAGCCTTTGGTTGTAACATCGGTGCTTATTTCGGCGGCATCGCCTCCTTCAGTCTGCACGGCTGGGTTTGGATGATTATGGCGCTTGCCGGCACGTACCTCGCCTTGTTTATCCGTCCGTTGTTTGGCTTGAAGAATCCAAGTCCGAAAGATTCCATGTGCTGATTTTATAAGAAAAAGGCGCAGAGCTTTGTAATAAGCTCTGCGCCTTTTTTACTGGCTCTTTTTAAATTGCAGTATGATCTTACAGAAAAGCTCCCGTTTGTTGAAGACTTGATTTCGAGATAAATTGGGTCCGTTACGTTAAATGGAGAAGGGATGGTTGGGAAATAAGTCGCTTTCCTGTAGCCCCTTTCTCCACACAACATCTCGAAATTGAAGTAACC
>NZ_JBAPTY010000247.1:0-5303 GCF_049282395.1 Halobacillus sp.
AATAAAGTTGGGTTGATGGGGAAATGGCGAGACTCCCATGGGAGAAGGAACTAGGTGAGATCCCGCAGGGAGTGAAACGAGCGAGGAAGCTCAACGTTCCCCCATAGGAAAGCGAGTTATTTCCCCAACAGCCCTTCTCCATACAACATAACGGATCCAAATTATCTCGAAACTGAGTCTTCAACTATACGGCCCTTTTGTGGAAGAATAAACCCTGAAAATCAATCACAAAAGTTGAACATAGCCTTCATTAAGTTCAGTTTATATTCACAGCTTCTCCTGTTTTGGCTGAGTCGTAAAGAGCCTGGATAATTTGCTGGATCCGCACTCCTTCTGATGGTGTACTTAATGGTTGTTTGTTATGAAGAATACATTCTATAAAATCATGAATGAGGTATTCGTTTGCATCTCGTTTTTCTACATAGGCAGGGGTTGTATCCACCAGGGTATCGTATTTTTCCTGGAAGATTTTTAATGGAAAAAGATCTGCTCCGCCCTCGTCACCTATTACGGATACTTTTTTGCTGCTCAGCTCTTCTACGTTCGCGGCAAAAGTAGATTCAAACATAAGAGAAGAACCGTTTTCAAACGTAATCATTCCCCTTGCCATATCTTCTACCGAAAAGTTTTCATAATCCCATTCACCCATTAAGCCTACTCCCGGACGCTGACCAATCTTTTGATAAGTAGCCCCTAAAACCGTTTTAGGCACTGGATATCCCATTAAATATAAGGCTGTATCAAGCATATGAACACCATTATCGATAAGTGTTCCTCCGCCCTGAAGTTCTTTATTTGTGAATACGCCCCAGCCCGGAATTCCTCTTCTCCGGTTATAATGCGTCTGGGCTGCATAAATTTCGCCTAATTCATGACCATCAATGTATTTCTTTAACGTCTCCACCTCAGGTTGAAAGCGGAAATGAAAACCATAGGTTAAAAATTTTCCAGCCTTTTCTGCTTCTAACGTCATCTTCTCGGCTTCCTCTACCGTCATTGCCGGCGGTTTCTCACAAAGCACGTGGCATCCGGCCTGTAGAGCTGCAATCGCTTGAGAGGCGTGGAATTTGTTTGGGGTACAAATGCTGACAGCATCCAGTTCCTGTTCTTCAAGCATCTGTTGCTCATCTTCATAGGCATGGGGGATCGAAAACTCTTCTGCACATTCTACAGCTTTATCTTTATTATGGTTAGCCACAGCTATAACCTCAGCCTCCTGACCATAGCTCTGGTAACTCGGAATATGAGCACTTCTGGCAATTCCACCCGCTCCAATAATTCCAATTCGAATGGGTTGTGGCATTTAAATCCTCCTATTAGGATGCTTGTTTATTTCTGATAGTAACCTTTGACCAGTTCATCCATTACACGATTTGTACGTAAAGCGGTCTCTCCCGTACTTGGGGAGCTCCCTTTACCTGTCAGTTCATCTACAATCTCCTGAATGAGATGCTGTTGAATATGTTTGGGCCGTTCAATAATAAATTGTTTAGTATCTGATTCTTTAATAAGTGTAACCGGTTTTTCATCAAAGGAAGAAAAAGTGATCTCCCCTTTGGAGCCTACGATTCGATTGAGATCTTCATTTTTGTAAGAAGAAAAATTCCAGACACCATTTCCGATTACGCCGCTCTCAAAAAGGAAGGTTCCGCTTACAATATCCTCTGCCGGATAGGCTTTCGCCTGGTTGGACGCGATCCCTTTTGCCTCTTTAATAGGGCCGAGTAAATAATCAACCAAATCCAATGTATGAGAGGCTACATCATAAAACAAACCTCCACCGCTTACTTCAGGCTGAACCCTCCAGGGCAGGTTATTGTTCTCATCTTTTTCAACTAATTTTTGGGTCTGCTGTATGGAAACAAAACGAATGTCCCCAATTTCATTATGGTCGAGAAGTTCTTTTACTTTTAAAAAACGAGGGAGTGAGCGTCTGTAAAAGGCTACATACAGAGGCACTTGATGTTGATTACATGCTTCTATCATTTCCCTGCATTCGTCTACATTTAAAGCCATTGGTTTTTCAACATAGACAGGCTTGCCTGCTTCAGCTGCCTTCAGCGTGTACTCTTTATGAGAGGCTGGAGGCGTTGCAATATAAACAGCATCCACATCAGGATCGTTGATTAAATCGTCGGCTTGATCATACCACTTGGGAACACCATGACGGTCAGCGTAGTCTTTTGCTAAATCTCCGTTCCTCCGCATCACCGCTTCCAATGAACTGTTTTCTGCTAAATCAAACGCAGGTCCGCTTTTTACTTCAGTAACATCGCCGCATCCGATAATTCCCCATCTTACTTTTTCCATTGTTAGTCTCCTCTTCTCGAGAATATAGTATATCTTTTTCACCTAAATTCTCTTTATAAAACAATT
Organism: Halobacillus sp.; assembly: GCF_049282395.1. Taxonomy (NCBI): domain Bacteria; kingdom Bacillati; phylum Bacillota; class Bacilli; order Caryophanales; family Bacillaceae; genus Halobacillus; species Halobacillus sp. The sequence continues at coordinate 2,377 of NZ_JBAPTY010000247.1, forward strand.
TTTTGGATATTCAAGAATATCTTTATAATCAATCTTAAAGTGTTTATACACCATAGATTTTTATTCCAATAAAATAAACTGGATGCTCTTCATCCACCCAGCAAATATGTAAAAAATACGTTCTATCCATATCCTGACCATCAGGAACAAGAAAAGAGCAAGCCTCGTCAAAGGACTTTGCTCTTTCTTGTCAAACTTCCATATAAATATCGAATTAGAAGCGCACGGAAGATTAATGCACTATCATTAATTTATCCGCGTGATACAGCCTTCTTAGCTGATATCGCCGCGAAGGTAATCGTAATTGTGCAGGCGATCACGATGGCAATAACTCCCTGCATCAAATCCCAGAAGATCCACCCATCAATTAAGACCGTCCGCATACTTTCAAATATATATGTGGTCGGGTTAATGGTCGCGGCTACTTTCAGCCACTGAGCTTCAATTAACTCGTAAGGGACAAAGGTTGTGCTTAAAAAGATAAGCGGGAAAAAGATAAACGTTCCTGCCTGAGCGGCCTGAGCATTCTTCGTACGAAGTGCAACTCCTGCAGAATAGCCGGCGAATGCAAGCCCCCATCCAATTGCAATTAACAATACAAACAGAATACCTCCAAAGCCTGTTTCCACTTCCAAGCCCAGCAGAAATGCAATCCCTATGATCAATAAGGTTTGGATAAATAACTGAAGCATTCCCGCAATAATAGGACCGAGGACAATAGCAAGTCTCGAAGCAGGGGTAAGCAACAACCTAGAGAAAAATCCGTTCTCAATGTCTTTCACGATTCCCTGCCCGGCTCCTCCAGCTCCCCCAATTGCAGCGGACACAATAGAAACGGGAAGGATAAAGGCTAGATAGTTAGCTCCTTCAAACATGGGCAGCTGCGATATTCCGCTTAATCCCCCTTCATATACTAATAGAAAGAAAGCGGAGATCATTAAGTTTGGAATAAAAGAAAAAGGGTTTCTAAGCGTCGTCTTAATACTTCGGAGTGTGATCAGCCATGTATCTTTCCATACACTATTCCCCATGAACTTCCCCCTCCTTTTCAGCCTGTTCACTTGTAATTTTCAAGAATATGTCATCCAGAGTAGGTGAAGATAAATTAACAGTAGCCACTTCAATATTCTCTTGGTCTAATAGCCTCACGAGTTCCAACAATTGCTTCGTGCCATCTTCTACATAAACGGTCAACTTACGGTTTTGCAGGATCACGTCGCTTGGATCCATATGCTCCTTCAGAATTCTTTCTGCTTTTTCTTCCTCTTCTCTGCTTGTAAAAGTCAAAGCGATTAGATCATTGCCTATTTGAGCCTTAAGCTCTCTCGGAGTTCCCGTGGCTACAATTTCACCATCATTAATGATACTGATTCGATGAGCAAGGGAATCCGCTTCCTCTAAATACTGGGTCGTAAGAAAAATCGTAGTTCCATTTTCTTCATTTAAACGGCGCAGCTCTTTCCAAATAGCCATTCGATTGGATGGATCGAGACCTGTGGTCGGCTCATCTAAAAATAAAATCTTAGGCTCGTTTACAAGCGTAAGAGCTAAATCGAGCCTTCTTCTCATTCCTCCCGAGTAGTTGCCGATTCGCCGCTCGGCCGAATCCGTTAGCTGTACAATGTTCAGCAGTTCTTCTGCTCTTTTCTTAGCCTCAACCTTTGAAAAACCAAAGATGTTAGCTTGAAGTTCGATCAGTTCCCGACCGGTAAGATCCGGGTCAACTCCTGTTTCCTGGAGAGCTACCCCAATATATCTTCTTACTTTCTCCGGTTCTCGAATCACATCGTGCCCGGCTACTGTTGCCTTTCCGCCTGTTGCGTTAATTAAAGTGGTCAAAATTTGTACCGTTGTAGATTTGCCAGCTCCGTTCGGGCCCAGAAATGCGAAAAATTCTCCGTCTTCCACAGTAAACGAAACATCTTTCACCGCCTGGACATTCCCTTTCTTGAAGGTCTTAGATAAATGTTCAACTTCAATCTTCCCATTCACAGCTATCACTCCCCCTAAAATTTTCGGCACTAGTGTCAAAAAAATGCTTACCTTAAAGATAACGAATTTCACCTGAAATTTCATCTAATTGTTATCCAGGATTACACATCGAATGATTTTTCTCATACGATAAAGAACTAGTACGTTTGAAGGTTAATGGATCAGGGAATTCATCACTTCATTTAAAAAAACTAGAATCCACCAATACTAGACATCATTCCCTGTTGATCCAGTATTTAGAGGGTGGTACGATTAGTAAAATTAGAAATTACCTAACTATTTACAGGAGGTGATAACTTGAATTCAGAAATGCTTCAGACCTATTCCTGGATCCTTCCGAGCTTAACGATCATCCTGCTTCTGACGCTGATTGGATCTTACTATGGATTTAAACATCAGAGGTTCAGTCTGATGATCGCAACCGGGATGATGCAAACCATTATAAGTCCATTAATGCCTGCAGCTGTTGGGCCTATTGTACTCGGCCTTGGTATTACGCAATTTTATATAGGTATGGTTAACCTTAGAAGAACGCAGCCTGCCAAAGAATAAGAGATGAGTATCTTAAAGATACATCATCTTTTTTTGTTTTCCGGAGAGGTTTTTAATAACTACCCTTTATTTACGACTCTGTGAAATATCCATGTTGATTCTACAGATAAGCTCCCGTTTATTGAAGACTTGATTTCGAGATATTTGTATTGAGCGGAAGGTCCTCCGGGGGACGATTTCGCTTTCCGCGGGCATGTGCTGAGCTTCCTCGGGCTTAACAGCCCTGCGGGATCTCACCGATCATGTTCATCCCGCGGGAGTCTTCATCGTCCCCCTCCGGACCCGGCCGAATGAGAGACTCGAAACGGGTTCGTCCTTCATCCGCTGATAAGAAGTAACCATATGGGCGTAAATACTTTTTCAGGCTGGAACTATGCGAGAAA
>NZ_JBAPTY010000248.1:0-11027 GCF_049282395.1 Halobacillus sp.
ACATAACAAAATACAACCATTAACAAACGTTCTTAATAAAGAATTCATTCTACCAAAGGCTAATTTATCGATTTCCAACTTAAAACTTAGTAGCAACTCCAACTACAAATAAAAAATAAAATTCATTATAAACAACAAGGGACTGCAAGATCGAAAGCTCCAGAAGGGTTAAAAAGAGGGGAAGGGAAACGTTTTGTAAATTGGTTCATTAAAGAACGAACCACCAGTTTAAAAGGAAAAGAAGCTATAAGTAATTAATGCCTTTTTGAATTTCCTGGGTGACAATCCGGGGGAACTGGGCTGTTTATGTCGATGCGAATTCCGGCGAAGTTATCGATCAATACAACAAAATTATGCACGCACAGGATTATCAATCTTCCAAGGGATCCGGAATTGGTGTGGTTAAAAGTGCAGACTATAACGGAGCAGCTGTTGAAAGCACTTTGACTTAAAACTTAGTAGCAACTCCAAACTATAAAAAAAAACAAAGTACATAATACAAACAAATCCATTTTACTGAAAATTACAGGAGTGAGCCAACTTAAAGATATAGTAAGATTTCATTTGATAACTATTTACATACTTAAAAAACGAAAAGGTAAACTGCTGGAATAGTTTGCAGGAATAACACAAAGACCATAATTATTTAATTAACACTTAACGAGATTAAAAAAAGTGATAAGTCATAAAAGAAAAAAGAATAATGAACTAATGATTCAACTTAGAATGTAATTCAGCTATCTAGGACTAACAGAATAAGTTCAAATCATAACAGGAAAACATGTTAAGATCCACTAACAAAAAATTCTATTCTGTCTCACTATCATAAGTAAACTTGCATTTTGAGACAATAAAGAAACAATTTCATTTACTTCCTATAATATATATTATGTAAACTAGAATTTTAAAATAATCGACAAGTATATAATGTCATGTAAACCCTACTCCACCCGCTAAAATGATACGCAATTCTTCAGTTCAACAACTCTTGTTAAAATTCTCATTTATCAATCCTGGATTAAGTAATTCTTCTTTCTTATGATTTATACTCACTGGTATATTGTCGTTCCTTTTATAATGGTTAATATTCGAGTTTGTTCATTACATTCATCCATTACATTTAAAGCGAACCTTTGTTCTCGTTCCGTAATTTTAGCACTTTAAATATTCTAAAGTTAAATTCGCTACCTTCTTTTGAGCAGTAAACCTCTTAAGAAAGCTTAATTTTAAAGAGTTTTTTAAACTGCTCATGTACTGTTATTAGAATATTAGCATCATCCTGGTTTTATATTTGGAAATATCACTTATGTAGACTCTTAAGTTTACATAAAGTACCTGATCCTTCCCTTTTTTCTTCTAACTATATCTCTCCAATATACTATGGCCAGTTTCAATCCTTCTGCCGTCTTCTCATTAAAGCTGCTTTAATCAACTAAGGCTATTTGTTAAGTAAATAACTGAACGAAAAATAAGAACATACGTTCCTGTACCGTAAATTTGGCATTACATCTGAAGAATACACCATAAACTAAACCCAATTTACCTTTTCTATATAGTAAATGATCCATTATCCTTCTCAAAAAATCTGATTATAAGCTGTTTTTGAAAAAATGATCCTATATTCGAAAAATAACCGGTGATATATTTCCTATTTCTAGCTGTTTTCGGTTGAAAATAGTTTTTATTTAAGAAATTGGGGTAAGCTTTGCCTTGTGCCTTATTATAAAAGAGTCTTATATAGATGTTAGAATATGGAGGTTTTGAAATTGTTTACTTTAAGTGATTTACCGATGTTCTTTATTAATTTCTTTTTTATATTACCTATCGTTACACTCGTACATGAAGCAGGACACGTATGGGTGGCCCGTTTGTTTGGGGGGAAGATTCATTTCTGTATAGGTACTGGGAAGACCATTTTCAACCTTGGAAAATTAGAGGTGAAAAAGAAGTATTTCATGGAAGGCTGGTGTCAGTATGAAGATCTAACCTATAATAAAACGTGGGCGCATGTGTCTATATATCTAGCGGGAAGTATCTTTAACATGTTGGTAATTCTCATGATTAATTATCTTATCTTTGCAGATATATTGCCTCCGGCTTTATTTTTCTATCAATACTCTTATTTTTCAGTCTACTTTATTTTCTTTTCATTATTCCCTTACCGTGATGATGAGGGGAAACCAAGTGATGGATTGGCTGTATACGATGTTATCCGATACGGAAAAGCAGAAGATCCGATTGATTAATATGAATCCTGCTGACCGGCTGAACTTTTATGTATATGTTTTAAGTATTCAAAAACATGGATTTCCTCTGAATCGTGGTCCAGATAATTTAGATGGGAAGTAACTTCTCTTGTTAAAGTAATAAATAATTCACACATTTGGAATAGAGCCTTCCAATTGTTCGGGTACTCCCCATCTGCATATGTTCTTTTATAATCCTTCCAAGTATGATCTTCTAAAAAATGTTCGAAATATTTTCCGGCACTGCCGACATTTACTTGGAAGTTATTTTTTGCACCAATGTTCCAGCTCATCATGCGTTTAAGCATCCTTCTTACGGGACCTTCCATCATTTCTTTGGCATACGGAAGCTGACGCCGGGCCAGTCCTTTTGCCACATAAGTGCTTACCCACCAGAATTCATTGATACAGCTTTCAATATCATCATGGGACGGTTTTTTTACTAGATAATCACTGTCATCAGGTTCTCGTAAAGCTGGCAGGTTGTTGTCTTTATCCAGTAAAACAATGCTTAAACTATCTAGATTCTCAGGAAGATGATTTCTTTGATATAATGTAAGATCGATCCGGTTCCCATCCATAAACTGCATTAAGTAGGAGAATTTTAGATTCGGTTTATGATCCACGTCACACAATTCCATCTCATCCGGAAGCTGCATGATAAGTCTTTTACCAAAAACATCAACCCATGAATGTTCTGCAATAAAGGCGGTTATCTCAGTGACCACATAGACAATATCATAATCTTGAAACGGATCAGGAGTAACATTCCGGTTAACTCGTGATCCATTCATAATTACCCCTCTAACAGAACTGGCTTTTTCAGCTACTGATAGAATCAGTTGCATCATCTCTTCTTCTGATCTCATCACATTACCCCCATTAGAAATTACCTTCCCTCCTCTCCAGTTAAAATCTTTTATGTGATATCATGAATGTAAAATTATTTATAATCGGAAAGGAAAAGTTATGAGAAAACGCCTATATTCCATTATCTTAGCAGTTTTTGCAGGAGTAGCAGCCTATGCAGTAAAGCCAGGAAAAGTTCAAGCCCCGACTAATGAAAATATGATATCTCTTACGTATCCTGGTACAAATATAATCATAACCCCGGGCGATTTATTATTTACTCCCATTGGGAAAAGTGAATCAAAATATGCGGGCCACGTAGGAATAGTAAATTCTCGCAGAGAGGTTATTCATTCGATCCCTTCTGGGTTAATGAAAGACCCAATCAGCCGTTATTTTAATAAATTCCGATCCATTACGATTTTTTCTGCTAGAGATCCTGAGACGGGGATGAAAGCCTGCATATACCTTGACCATCTTCATACCACTTATCCAAAAGCTGACTATAAAGTGTTCACACCGCTTGGATATAATGATCATGAACAATATTGTACAAAAATTGTATGGCAATCCTATTATTATGGGGCAGGTATAAATTTGGGACGCCTATCAGAGCACTCCCTGGCCATTCACCCGATTTTATTAAAAGATAAAAGACACTTGAACTGTGTAGCTAAAAACTTGTAAAGTTATGCCTCAGTAAACCTTATAAATATTTCAGAAACTCATTTTCAGGAAGAATTTCTATGGAATGACCCTGACTTAACAACGTTTCGGTTCGCTCTAACTTACTGTTTTTCTTTCCCAGTAGATATTGTTCGTACGTTTTGCTGCCAACAACTAAGTAATTTGTATTGCTTTCTACTGTTGGATAGGTATGCCCGCCAAAGTTAGCGACAGTCTGAACAGCTCTTTCCCGATTCATAGCGGATAACTTTCCTGTAAACACAAATGAAGCACCATAAAAGGTATGGCTGGGATCGATTTCCTTAGTAGCTGCTGCATAATTCAAACTCTCTGGCTTTTTCGCTTTCTTCTTCTTATTCAATCGTGCAGGTTCATATTGCTGATCATACATCATGCCGTTCGTTGTTTGTGTCTTCTCAACAAGATCTTTAGTATCTTCAACCTTTAGCTCTTCGCAAGCCTTAAGTAAGATATGAGCAGCGGCCTGTGCATCCTCCAGGGCGTGGTGATGATTAAATCGAAAACCAATATGGTCTGATACAGACTTTAGGTTGTAACGCGGCAGCTCCCAAGTTTTCTTAGAGATATTTAAAGTACAGTTATAAGCAAGCAGTGGATATGGAAGCAGGTATTGATCGAGAACGGCACGAAGTACGCCCATATCAAATTGCGCATTATGCGCCACTAGAAACTTACCTTCCACCATGGGTTGGATTTCATTTTTCCATAAGATATCGAACTCGTATGCATCGGCTACATCATCCCTGGTTATCCCGTGTATACTTACATTCTTTGAGGAGAAATAATTTTTTTTAGGTTTTACCAAACGATAGTATTCATGTTTTACTTCATCGTTTTCATACTCTACTAATCCAATGGAACAGACACTCCCACGTGAGGAATTGGCTGTTTCAAAATCAAGTGCTACAAAATTCATTGAGAATCCCCTTTATGAACATCTTTACTATTATCATAAAACCAACCATGCCCTGAGTCTATCATAAAGTCTTCGTGTGCTTTTAATAGACTTCAATTATGTGGTATGGTTATATTCATTTCGCCTTGCCTTGGCCTAAGTCTCTTCTCCTACATCTCCTCTATCAGTGGTTTTTATAATTTATAGATCTAAAAAAGCCTCCTGTTTTAAGGAGGCCAGTATCATTATTTCTTTTTATATACAGTAATTTTTTCTTCCATAGGAGTTCTACGTTTTGTTTTTGGCTCCTGATCAAAGTAACCCAGGTGGAGAAAGCCTACTATTTTCTCGCCGGCTTGCACACCCAGCATTTCACGAACCTTAGGCTCATGGATTTGTGGATTTGTTTTCCAAACAACTCCTAACTCTCTTTCCCACGCTAACAACTGGAAATTCTGTATAAGAGAACTGATGGCTCCAAAATTCTCTTCCCATTGTTTCTGACGTGGATCTTCATCCATTACAGCAATTAAAAAAGCTTTAGGCTGACTGTAATAATTTCTTCTATTTTCCTGTCTATCCTTTGGAAAAGTCTGCACAATATCTTCCACAAAATGATCTTTTTCTTCTGTTGGAATAAATATAAAACGCCACGGTTCTCTTAATCCATGCGTTGGGGCCCAACGAGCGTCATCTAAGAGTTCTTTAATTAGGGATTCAGGAACTTCTTTATCTACATAACCACTTTTTACGGAGCGGCGCTCACGAATAATTCTGGCTAATTCACTTTTATTTTGATCCATGGTTTCACCTACAGTTAGATTATTTTCTTTGCTATCATAGACGATAATCATTCTCACTTGCAATGTCAACTAGTTAAATAATGTCTTTTGACATATTAATGTCAGTTATGTCGTACATAGCTTGTTGATAGAGATGTATGGCACGTTTGTTATGAGCAAAAACGTGCAAGGAAAGTTTTTTTACACCCTGCTTTTTTACATGCTTTTCTAAGGATTCTAAGGCTCTTCGTCCAAGGCCTTGTCCTCTATATGGTTCAAAAATTAAAAAGTTATAAATGAATGCCTCCTTTTGAGGGTGGTTCTCATCAAAATGGTACCAGAAATACCCGATAGATTCATTCGTATCAGGTTTACTCAAAGACAATAAAAAATGATGATCCGTCTGAAGCCCATCGGGTAAGAGATGTTGAAACGATTCTTTTGATTTCTGAAGAGCTTCTTCTTGCGTCCAGGTACCAGCTTTAACCTTTTCATCTGCATAATTTTGAACTTCCACTTTCATTAGTTCATCGAAAACTTTTGGCTTCATTTCATTTAAAGTAAGCATATAATTAAATTCTCCCTCTCATATACCCTCGTTATTCATCAGTACCAGGCGCCAACCATCAGGATCTTCAATAGTGATCCCTTTTTCTTCCCAATAGGGATTTTCGGGTTCTACCGGATGGAAACCTTGATTAGCTAAACGGCTTACTATCGATTGAATTTCTTTATTTTCAGCTATGTAAAGCACCAATAAATTGTCCTTACTGGGAGCGGGACATGGACTCCCCTCTTCATGAGTAGTGAACTCTAACTGATACTGACAATCGGGTAAGCCGAAAACCACGCCATCATACCCAGCATGATTAATAAAATGAGTTAATTTAGGTAATCCTATTCCTTCTTCATAAAAAGCTGTAATTTCTGGTAATCGATCGGTTGGCCTCGCTACTCTAATTTGTGAAGCTGAGAACCCTTTGAATTTCATAAGAAACCTCCCTGTTTCTTAATATAGTACAATATTAGGAAACTTTGGACAAAATCTGGTTAAATAAGAAGATGCCAAAGTGATCTTTTTCCACCTATTATTTTTCTACTAGTGCATCCGCTATTTCTTTAGAAAACCTTTCTGCTGATAGGGGTCCTGCGAACGTTCCCATATCTCCTGGCAACTTGTAAGTGTGATTTTTTTCCACAAAATTAAGATTTGTCCACGCCGGATTATCCGCCAGGTTATCGAAGATAGGATCGTCATCTTGGACTAAAAAGAAGAAGTGTGAGTCTTGATAATTCTGTAAAGCTTCAACGTTGGTCGAGATGAAGCCATAAATTTCAGGTTTCTCGGTTTTAACCGCATTACTTGCATTCATCTTATTGAGAACTCCAGCGATAACCGAGTTGTGGGTAAATAGCCGCATCGTAGGTGTGTTCTGAGAAGTAAAAGCCTGCGCTACCACTGCATTCAAGTTTTCATACCCAGCCTCTTGAATACGTTCTCCCTGTTCTTTAAAAGTTGCCTCCATCTGTTTAATATACTGCTTAGCTTTTTCCTCTTTATTGAATACTTTACCCAGGGTATTAAACTCATTTAGGAGATGCTGGTATTGATCCTCTGCCCCCTTTTCAGAATATGGATCAAATAAGGCGGTCGGAGCAATACTCTCCAATTGATCTTTAAAACTTTCATGGCGATATTTTGCTCCAATAATTAAATCAGGATCCAATCGGGAAATCGCCTCAAAATTGGGTTCTGACCTTGTGCCCACGTCCGTGACAGAGTCACTTAGAGGGTCTCCCACGTTCACCCATTTATTATAACCTTCCAGGTCTGCAACTCCTACAGGCTCCACATCTAACGGTAATAAGTGCTCAACATATGTCCACTCTAAAACTACTACTTTTTTAGGAACCCCATCTATAGTCATTTCACCTACTCCGTCTTCAAATGCGATAGAGCCTGTACTATTATCATCAGTTGACTCGGACTCCGTTGAAGCGGATTCTTCCCCTTTATTTGATGGGTCGGAATTATCGCTGCATGCTGCAAGAATCCCTAAAAATAACACTAGTCCTAAAATGCTAAGCTTTTTCATAAAGTCTGCTCTCCCTTTCTAGTTTGAGTATTTCAGCAATGATATGTATTACTATCTATTGATAAAGATTATCATTATCAATAGACAGTATAGAGAAATATAACTAGAAAGTCAATGATAATCATTATCATTGTAGCATGAAAAAAGAAGCAGGAGATTCCTGCTTCTTAAAATTTACTGTTCGAATTCATCTAAATATTTTTCGTAGCCACGGTCCGCCATTTCTTCTTTTGGAATGAACTCTAGTGCGGCTGAATTCATGCAATACCTTAGTCCTGTAGGCTGAGGACCGTCTTTAAATACATGGCCAAGATGAGAATCTGCTTCCTTACTTCTAACTTCGGTTCGGGAACCAAAAATACCTGGATCTTTTTTAGTTACAATATTCTCTTCCGCAAGCGGTTGAGTAAAACTTGGCCATCCAGTTCCAGATTTGTATTTATCCACGGAACTGAACAAAGGCTCTTTGGAAATGATATCTACATAAATTCCCTCATCGGCGTTATCCCAATATTTATTTTCAAAAGCTCGTTCCGTACCATCTTTTTGCGTAACCTTATATTGAACTGACGTTAACATGTCTTTTAATTCCTTTTTAGAATAAGTGACAGTCTCTCCGTTATAGTTAGTCACGGTTAGATCACCTTCCTCTTCGTTCTGATGTTTTTCTTGTCCGGATAAGTGTCCACTTGCTACAGACACTGTAAATAATGAACCAATTAATACAAACAACATCCCATATAAAACTTTTTTCTTCATGGGCTGATTCTCCTTTAATAGTCTCAGAGGATCTACGACTATATGTTAATCATAACATGAGCAAACTCTGCAGCTAACTATTGTGCTTGAATATAGATTATGAAAACCGGCTTTTTTGGTAATCCTATGGATAATAAAAGAATGGAGTGATTTTATTGAAATTATTAAGTACATGGTTTATCTTGCTGCTTTTATTGTTAGCAGGATGTAACAATGCGAATAATCAATCCAGTGAACCTTCTCAAAATGAGCCAGCACCAGAAAGTATTTCTTATCAGCAAGTTAATGAATCGCGGCCGTTTAACTTTAATAGGTTCGAGCTGGAAGTTGATTATGTAGATCGACTATCTTACCACATTGATTATGTTAATTTAGAGAACAGAAAAGAAGCGCGTATTGACGATTTTGATCGGCAGAAAGTTACAGGAGAAGAAGCATTTAACCAGCTTTCCCCCCATTTTAGAGAAATGAGTTTTGATGAGAACACACCAGAAGACGAAGTAATCAGCGAAGTGCTTACAGTTCTTGGACTCGACGCTCCTTATAAGGAATTCAAATTAGAAGTAACCTATCAGGATGGTACCGAAGTAACATATGAGGATTAAATATTAAAACCGCCAATTGTTATTACAGATGGCGGTTTTAATATTATGGATGATTTATTTTTTTATTTTGTGTTCGGAGTTGCTACTAAGTATTAGTCAGAACTATGAAGTAATTTAGTTGCTCCATTTTTCTGCTCCACTTGATTTTCTTTCATTAATTTGCCTACGGCTCTTTTAAATGCTGACTTACTAATTTGAAAAATTTCACGTATCTTCTCAGGATCGCTATTGTCATCTAAATAGACGATCCCATCATTTTCCTTTAAGTAATCAAGAATGACATCAGCATCTTCTTTTCGACTTTCTTTCTTAACTGGACGTAAAGATAAGTTAATTGATCCATCCTCTTTTACATCAATTACCCTTGCGATTACAGTTTCTCCTAATCTTGGTTCCTCTTTGCGTTCATTGGGATGGATAAATCCTCTATACCCTTCTTCTGTTAATACCGATGAGCCAGCTTTTGTTGAGCGGTACACTCTTCCTTGAGTTTCCGTATTTAAAATAGAAGCGGGTGCCGGCTCTAAATCATCCCAAACTTCCTGCTCTGTAATAGGTTCAGCCAGAAGACGCCCTTTTTTATCTAATTCTAAGCTGACAAATAAAAAGTCGCCTTTCACCGGCCAGACTGATTTTAGCAATGGAAGGTCATCTGTTGAAACTAAAATCTCTTTATCCTCTAACCCTATATTCACGAATACACCCATGTTCGTCACCACTTCTTCTACTTCGGCCCATCCATAGGAATTACGGGTTACTTCAGGAATAGTCATGCTTGCAACAGCCTGTCCTTTTTTATTTGTGTAAAGAAATACCTTTATAGACTGATCTAAATCAATCTCCTCATGTACTGCTTCATCTGGCAGCAATATTTCTGTGTCGTTGTACTTTACTATAAATCCATTGGTTATTTTCTTTGATACTTTACAACTCTGTATCGTTCCAATCAGGGAATGATCCATGTGGATTGTTCGCTCCTTTGTAACGTAATGTAACCCATTATAGCCTAGATGAAAAATTTTTAAAACAAAGATCTTGAGAACTTAACTTTATTCAGTCTAGTCCATTAGAAATCCATAGAAAAAGTGTGGCGTATGCCACACTTTCAACTATTAATACAACCATGCAGCTCCTACAATAACAAGGAGAATAAACAACACGACGATTAGCGCAAAGCCTCCACCATATCCTCTACTCACATTAATTCCCCCTTTCACTACTTATATATGCAGAAGCTTGAAAGGTGGTATGGGTGAATGGAGGAGTTTTTCTCAGTTATGATTTGCCCTATTTGCAAATTCATTAGCAATCAGTTGATAAGAATATTTCTTTTTCTCAAAATCAAAAATGTTGGTAATCAATAAAAGTTCATTAATCCTGTACTCATCAGCTAGTCCTTGCAATTGATCCACTACTTGTACAGGATCTCCAATGATGCATCTTCTTCGATTGTTACGTATTTTATCCTTTTCAATGTCTGTCAAAGTGTCATGAATAACTTCGTTCTGAGGAGGAATTCTAGTCTCCAGACCTTTTTCAACTTGTAAGAGCCACATATCCTGACTTTTAGCAATTTCTTCTGCTTCTTCTTCTGTCTCTGCACAGACAACAAACACACAAGCATTTACCTCGGGTTGACTGCGAGCTAAGGAAGGCTTGAATTTTTCTCGATAGGTCTGCAATGTGTCGGATGCATGATCAGGATTAATAAAATGACCAAAAGTAAAACCTGTTCCATGCATAGCCGCATGTTTTGCTCCACGTTCCGTTAATCCTAATATCCAGATTTCCGGCTGATATGAACTATCTGGACGTGCCGTAACACCAAAATAGGGATCTCCCTTTTCCATAGACTGAAATAAAAACTTCTGAAGTTCTTTTACCTGCCGCGAAAAGGAACTCAACGGCTTTTCAAGACCATCTGTCAGAGCTAATCTGGTTTTCTTGCCCCCACCCGGTGAACGGCCCAAACCTAAATCAATCCTTCCGGGATGGAAATTTTCAAGCATTCTAAAATTCTCCGCTACTTTTAAGGGACTATACTGAGGGAGTAAGACGCCTCCAGACCCTACACGAATAGTATTAGT
>NZ_JBAPTY010000249.1:0-3559 GCF_049282395.1 Halobacillus sp.
CGAGCGAGGAAGCTCACCGTTCCCCCATAGGAAAGCGAGTTATTTCCCCACCAACCCTTATCCATCTAACGTAACGGACCCATTTATCTCGAAACTGAGTCTTCAACGAAAGGGAGCTTTACTGGAAGTTCAGCGGGGAGATTTTTAACAGAGTGGAACTTATATATAAAGATAGGAGTGTAGATGGTGAAGGCTGTGTTTGTAGACAAGTGGAACAACGCATATACCCCGAATCGAACAGACTGGAAGCCGGAAGAAGGTATATTCCGTATGAAGCCGTATCCGGTGAAATTTCCAATGAAGCAGATAAAAGAGAGGCAGGCAACTATGTGGCGCTATCAGGAAGCTTTGCCTTTTGAGAACACAGATACATATACCTCTATAACCATGGGAGAAGGGATGACCCCGCTCGTCCCTCTCGACGCTGATCATCCAAACCTTTTGATGAAAATGGACTACCTCATGCCGACTGGTTCTTTTAAAGACCGCGGAGCTGCCGTGTTAATCGCAAAAGCGAAAGAACTCGGCGTATCCTCTGTCATTGCCGACAGCAGCGGGAATGCCGGGACAGCTATTGCAGCGTACAGCGCTAGAGCCGGTATGAGCTGCCATATCTATGTGCCAGATTCCACTTCTGAGAAAAAACTTGCTCAAATCGAAGCGCACGGGGCTCATATCCATAAAATTCCCGGGTCACGTGAGGATACGGCTGAGGCCGCAAAGCAAGCAGTGGAGAAAGAAAAACTCTATTACGCAAGTCACGTGTACAATCCATTTTTCTATGAAGGTACGAAAACATTTGCTTTTGAAGTCTGGGAGCAGCTGGGGGGACAGGTGCCAGATTCCCTCATTATTCCGGTCGGGAATGGGACACTTCTGCTCGGAGCCTATATTGGATTTCAGGATTTAAAAGAGGCCGGCGTCATCAACCGGATGCCAAGAATAATGGGTGTCCAGTCTGAGGCCTGTGCGCCGATTGCCCGTGCTTTTACAAACGGTGATCCCGTGAGTCCGGCAGAAAACAGTGGCACGCTAGCCGAAGGGATTGCCATTGCTGATCCCATGCGCGGGCCAGAGATTATAAAAGCGGTTAAAGATACGAAGGGCAAAATAGTGACCGCGCCTGAGGAGGGCATAAAGTCTGCAGGAGAGGAACTTGCCGGGAAAGGTTTCTATGTAGAGCCGACAACCGCCGCTACGTACGCGGCTTATCAGCAGCATAAAGCAGAAATTGTCCATCCCGATGAGACGGTTGTGATGGTGCTGTGCGGATCAGGGTTGAAGAAATAGCTTCTAAGCAGGGCGGGACAGGCATAGGCTAGAAGAAACCTGTCCAAAAAGGGGATTTTTATGATGAAATCCTTATTGAAAAAAGGCCTGATGATCTTGTTAGGAAGCTTATTTATTTCGCTTGGTATTAACTTTTTCCTCATGCCGGATCATGTGCTTGATGGGGGGATGATCGGACTTGGACTGATTGCTAATTATGTATGGGGGTTGAAAGTCGGTTTCACCATCATATTGTGCAGTATCCCGATTTTTACTATAGCCTGGTTCAGGTACCGCGCTTATTTCTATAACAGTCTCCATGGACTGCTCATCTCCTCCTTTTTCATTGATTTTCTTCATGGGATCAGAGCCTACCACTTGCCGCTTGACCCGGCGCTCAGTTCCATCGTTGGCGGTGCGTTCGTAGGGGGAGGGATCGGACTCATGCTCCGTCATAAGACAAGCACTGGAGGAACTGACCTCCTTGCCCAAATGATTGCGGATATCTCGAGAATGAACGTCGGTTTTGTTATCTTCTTCATCGATCTTGTGATTATTGGGATAAGCGGCTATGTTTTCTCCATGGAAACGCTGCTGCTATCCACCATTACTATATTAAGCGTGGGTCTGGTGACGATGCTGTGCACCTCGTCGCGGTTCTTCCCAAGTCGTTCAATTTTAGATTGAACGGCTTTTTTGTTTGGGTTAAAAAGTCCTTGAATACGGAGGTCTGTCCTCTTAAGCCGGCAGACATAAAACATTCGCTAATTTCTCTCCCTTATCCATTCAACCCAGTAAGCAAAGTTTGCTATAATAAGTGAATGGACAAAAGTTTTTTTGGAGGACGGAAATGAACAAACTGAGCGAGTGGAAGCATGTCTTCAAGCTGGATCCGCAAAAGACGTTGTCGGATCATGACCTGCAATTGATCTTGGAATCAGGTACGGACGCTGTGATCATCGGAGGCACGGACGGTGTAACCTTTGAAAATGTGAGTGATTTGTTTGACCGTGTCCAGCCCTATGATGTGCCGTGTCTGTTGGAAGTTTCAGATATAGAAGTGATTGCTCCTGAGTTTGATGGGTATCTCATTCCGATGGTGCTGAACAGCCGTGAGAAAAAATGGATGCTCGATATTCATCATCAAGCGGTGAAGGAGTATGGCGACATAATGGATTGGGATCAGATGGTGGTTGAAGGCTATTGCGTCTTAAATGAGGAAGCTAAAGTTTTCAAACACGCCGAATGTTATCTCCCTGATGAAGAGGATGTTCTCGCCTATGCAAGGATGGCTGAACATATGTTTCATTTGCCGGTTTTTTACTTAGAATACAGCGGCACTTACGGAGATCCTGAGCTTGTTAAAAAGATAACCAATGAATTACAACATACAACAGTCGTTTACGGCGGCGGTATCAGGTCCAGCGAGCAGGCAGAAGAAATGAGTGCTTGTGCAGACGTGATTGTCGTTGGCAACGTGCTGTACGAAGACCTTGACGCTGCCTTAAAGACCGTCAGCGCAGCCAAAAATTCTAATTTTTAATTAAGGATGGTGTACGATGGCACAAGCAATGAATGCCTTGATTAAAGGCTTGAACGAAGAACAACGAAATGCAGTGACCCATACAGAAGGACCTTTACTAATTATGGCAGGGGCAGGAAGTGGGAAGACCCGCGTTCTGACGCACCGAATTGCCTATTTATTAAGCGAAAAAGATGTAGCTCCCCGAAATATACTTGCGATTACCTTTACGAATAAAGCTGCCCGTGAGATGAAGGATCGTGTGGAGTCTCTCGTTGGAAAAGATGGAGAAAAGATCTGGATGTCCACCTTCCACTCGATGTGTGTAAGGATTTTAAGACGTGACATTGACCGGATCGGTTATGACCGGAACTTTTCGATCCTGGATTCGAGTGACCAGCTGTCCGTGATCAAGCAGGTATTGAAAGAATTTAACCTTGATCCAAAACGGTGGGACCCAAGGGCGATGCTTGGGGCGATCAGTAACTCGAAAAACGAACTGATGACGCCGGAAGACTATGAACAGAAAGCCGGCAATATGCATGAAGAGCAGATTGCGAAGATTTATAAAGGCTATCAGAAGAAGCTTCGCAAAAATCAGTCGCTCGATTTTGACGATTTGATCATGCAGACCTTGTCTTTATTTGACCGGGTACCGGAAGTACTTGAATATTACCAGCGCAGGTTCCAATATATCCACGTCGATGAGTATCAGGATACGAACCATGCCCAGTATCAACTGGTGAAGCAACTGGCAAGCCGATATAA
>NZ_JBAPTY010000250.1:0-6952 GCF_049282395.1 Halobacillus sp.
GACCTGAGGTGCCTTTTATTTCCTTCCTTTAATTTGGTTATGGTTGTTTAAGGTAGCGTCTATCTTTAAGGAACAGGCGCCAGAACAGATAAAAGGCAGGAATCAAAATTCCAAATCCAACCCCGTACACAATCAGCATCGGATAGAAGGTTGATGGATTTGTGAATCCTTCTGTAACTGTGAGATGCGGGTAGACGAGATAAGGGAGGTGTGCTGAACCATAAGCATAGATGGCAATTCCATATTGGAGAATGATGGCTGTAACAGCAAGCCTTGACCAGCCGCGCACTCCGTCCCGTTTTTTAATAAATAACAAAGTGTACCCAATGATAAAAAAGAACACAGATAATCCAAACCACAGCCAGTTATCCTCGATGTTCTCCACGATCCAATTTGCTTCTGTGGGGAATGTCCCAATCGTTAACATAGCAATAGCGATCGACACGGGACCGAGCCAAATCGCATGCTTGCGAAATGTCTGATAGGCTGACCAATCATCAGCTTCCTTGGAATAATCCATAAGAAAAACGGATGAAATAAAAAGCTCGGTGGAAAGACCAAATGCAATATGCATATACAAGGTCGGGTGAGTAAGCAGCTCAGCGTAATGAAGGACTGGCAGATCATTATCAAAATCCACAAATCCACCGAGTGTGATCGGTAAGATACTTACAAGAAGTGCGGGAATAATTAACCCGGAAAATCCTGAGGTCAGTCGCATAAGTTCCCTGTATTTTTGAGTATGGTGTTCAAAAACCATAAACGTTGTTCGAATCGTCAGCAGCAGCAGCCCAATTCCAACGGGGACAAGCAGGATACTGCCAAGTAAAGTTGTTGCAAAAGGGAAGAACGTAACAACGGAAACAACGAAGATGACTAAAAAGACATTTGTAACTTCCCAGGTAGGTGATAAAAAGCGGTTCGCGATCTGCGAAGCACTGGTCTGATCGTTTTTTCCGTAAATCATTCCCCAGAATCCTGCTCCAAAATCAAGAGATCCAAGGATGGAGTAGATAAAGAGTAAGCTCCATAATATCGTAATGGCGAGCGTCGAGGCTTCCATAGGTTAATCAGCTCCTTTATAGGTAAACTTGGATTTAATGCGCTGCATCCAGGTCTTTGCTTACAGGGTTCCGCTTAAAATAGGATCGCAATACAAACCCGGTGATAAATAATAGAGTGATATACAGCGTTAAAAATAATCCAAGTAAAAAGCCGACACTGCTTGATTTAGTTGCTGCTTCGCCTGTTCGAAGTACGTCTGTTATGGTCCAGGGCTGTCTTCCAATACAGCTGAAGCACCAGCCGGTTTCAATCGCAATCATCGCAAGCGGTCCGCTGACTGCAAGAATAGCCAGAAGCCATCCTGGCAATTCCCTTTTTAGCACATGCTTCCAAAATATAGCGAAAAAAGCGACGACAATTAAAAGCGATCCGATACCGACCATGACGTTAAATAGTACATGTACATAAAGAGGAGGCCATAGTTCCTCAGGAAATTCATTCAGGCCGAGAACTTCTGTATCCAAGCGGTCTCCAGCCAAAAAACTGAGAGCGTAAGGGATTTCCACGGCATATTTGACCCGCTGGTCTTCCAGTGATGTATAGCCTCCAATGGATAAAGGTGCATAGCGTGTGGTCTCAAATAAACCTTCGGCTGCAGCGAGTTTACGCGGGTTATATTCATGCAGCATTTGAGCCGTTTCATGCCCATTTATCGCAGTAGCCATGGACATGATTGCACCAAAGTACAAAGCGATAGTCAGAGCTTTTTTATGATAATTACGCTCTTTACTCGACAGGCCTTTTCTCATTAAACGGATAGCAGCAATGGAAGCAATGATAAAAGCAACCGTCATATAAGCAGATAGGGTCACATGGATAGCAGTCACACCAAAGCTTGGATTAAAGAAAGCAGCCCATGTATCGACATCCGTCACACTTCCGTCAGGGGTTATGTTAAAACCGGCTGGTGTATTCATCCACGCATGTACATCTGTAATTAAAATCGCAGAAGCTGTTGCCCCGAGAGCAACCGATATAATGCTGATAAATCTTAAAACAGGCGGCAGCCGATCAGCTGCATATAAGTAGATCGACATGAAAACGGCTTCGATTAAGAATGCGAAAATCTCCATCTGGAAAGGCAGGGCAATCACTTGTCCGACTATTTCCATGAAATTAGGAAAAAGCAATGATATAAGAACACCGACAATCGTACCGGAAGCAATTGAAACCGCAAGTATAATGGCGAAACCTTTGGTCCACCTTCTTGCCATCAGTGCATAATCGGAATCTTTTTTAATGTAATGCAGAACTTCAGCGAGAATGATCATTACAGGGAGTCCAACACCGATTGTGGCATAGATAATATGAAACCCTAAGGAAGACCCAAACAGTACACGGGCCATAACAACGATATCCATGAAATAGTCCACCTCCAATAACTATCCATCATTTATTTCCTTAATATCTTTTTATATACAAAAAGTGGGGATTTTGATCGGCAGATTAAAAAAAGACACCCACTAAGTTAGTGAGTGTCATGTTTTTGACAGAGAACCATCCATTCATCAATTGAAAAAGATTCGATGCTACCTTCTTTATGGTCAAAGGAAAAATAGGAAGAGGCTTGAGGTCCCGCTTGAAGGAAATACTCTTCTACAAGCTGCTGTCCGTTTTTATCATGAAGTGTCCGCTCCAACCAATCCCGGAAAGGCAGTGTTTTTTTGCGCTTAACTTCTCTTTTCAGCTGAAATCCTGCAGGCTGAATCATGGTTTTCCATTCTGACACTTTCCAGGCCCGGTGGTGACTGGAATCACGCATTTGTTCGAACGTGTTGAAGAAAAGGTCGAGGTGATCATCCTCAGGGGCTGTATTATCGACCATCAAAAATAATCCCTGGGGTTTCAGTACCCGATAAGCTTCTTTTATAAATTTCTCTGGTTCTGAAAAGTGATGAGGAGCAATTCTGCAGCAGACCACATCAAAGCTTTCATCAAGAAACGGGAGACTCGAAACATCCGCAATAATATAGGAAAGGTTTTTTATATCGCTCAAGTGCCTTGCTGTGTTTTGCAGCATCTCTTTGGTGAGGTCGCTTGCCACAACATGATCCATCCACCGGCTCATTTCCCTGGCTACATGCCCGCCGCCAGTCGCCAGATCAAGTCCTATCCAATTTGGTTCAGGATTCAGCCATTCCGTAATTAAGTTTAAGTCTTGCTGGTTATTATGGGTAGTGCTGCTTACATAAGCTTCTTTGTTTTTAGAAAAGGTAGATTGAACCCTTTTTTTCATTTCTTCAGACATCCCGCCACCTTCTTTCTGGTTTGTTATTAGTGTACTCTCCAGGATGGAAAAGCGATAATACTGGATTTTAATCCAATCTGATAAGTAAAATTAATCAAAGAACACGGCCCACCTGTTAAATCGTATAAATCCCCCGAAAAATGGGGAGGATGGTGGGTGAAGATCCTTTGACAATTCAAGGATTTCCATGTACGATATGGAGAAACTACGTATTTTTTCGTTGACGAGAAGAGTAGGCTGTAAAGGCTGTCCACAGAGAGTCGCTGTTTGCTGCAAGGCGATGACAGGTTAGAGCTGAAGATCATCTCTGAGAAGTTTCGCTGAAATGAGATTAGAGTAGGTGAAACCGGCAGACGGCCGTTATCCGTTTTATGAACCGAGAGCCGTGCAATTGCTGCGCGGAATATGGGTGGTACCGCGGATCTACATCCGTCCCTGTTTTTATGAGCAGGGGCGGATTTTTTATATCTAAAAGGGATTTCCCCTTGAGTCTATGGTTGATGAGTTTATCGAGATAAAAATAAAAAGGGTAAGAGGTGGAACGAATGCGCAGTGTTAACACGAAAGAAGCAGCAGTAGACCGCGAGAATCGCGTCAAGGACTATTGGAACGCTGAAAATGTATTCAATCGTTCAATGGATGAACGAGAGGGTGCAGAAACGTTTGTATTCTATGAAGGTCCTCCAACAGCTAACGGACTTCCGCACGCCGGTCACGTACTGGGCCGTGTTATTAAGGACTTTGTAGCTCGTTATAAAACCATGGGAGGTTACCAGGTACTTCGGAAAGGCGGCTGGGATACTCATGGTCTCCCTGTTGAACTTGAAGTAGAGAAGCAGCTTGGTATTTCCGGAAAACAGCAAATCGAAGAGTACGGTGTAGAAAAGTTTATTGAAGAATGTAAAAAAAGTGTCTTTAACTACGAGAAGCAGTGGAGAGAGTTTACGGAGTCCATCGGCTACTGGCTGGATATGGATGATCCGTATGTAACGCTTCAGAACCGCTATATTGAAAGTGTCTGGTATATCCTGAGTGACCTTCACAAACGCGACTTATTAAGCAAAGGGCACCGTGTTACCCCTTACTGCCCAAGCTGCCAGACTACACTTAGCTCGCACGAAGTTGCTCAAGGATATGAAGACGTAAAAGACCTGTCAGCAACAGCTAAGTTTAAAGTGAAAGGATCCGAAAATGAGTTCTTCCTGGGATGGACGACAACTCCTTGGACCCTTCCTGCGAACGTAACGCTTGCTGTACATCCTGCGCTTACGTATGTAAAAGCGAAGCAGAATGATGAAGTTTATATCGTTGCTGAAGCACTGGCTGAGAAAAATATGGGGGAAGACTACGAAGTTCTATCTACTCATAAAGGCAGTGAGTTTACCGGAGTAGAATATGACGCGCCATTCCCATTTGTTAAACCTGAGCGCGGTCACTTTGTGGTAGAAGCTGATTTCGTTAACGCGGAAAGCGGTACGGGTGTCGTACACATTGCTCCTGCTTATGGTGAAGATGACTATGCTTTAGTAAACGAACACAATCTGTCATTCTTTAACGTAGTGGACAGTCAGGGACGTTATACGGAAGATATTCCTCCGTTTGCAGGAAGATTCGTAAAAGACTGTGACGTTGACATTGTGAAGTACCTGGCAAACGAAGGACTTCTTTTCCATAAAGAAAAGTATGAGCACAGTTACCCGCACTGCTGGCGCTGTGACTCTCCGTTGCTTTACTACGCAATCGAAAGCTGGTTTATCAAAACCACAGAGCTGAAAGATCAATTCCTGAAAAATAACCAGCAAGTGGAGTGGTATCCAGACCATATTAAAGATGGCCGTTTTGGTAATTTCCTTGAAAATATGGTCGATTGGAATATTGGACGTAACCGTTTCTGGGGTACACCGTTACCTATCTGGATCTGTGACTCCTGCAATCACCAGTATGCCCCGCACAGTCAGGCGGATCTACAGGAAAAAGCGATCGGTGATATCGGGGATGTAGAGCTTCATAAGCCATATGTCGATCGTGTTCAGTTGAAATGTGATCATTGTGAAGGAACGATGAACCGTGTCCCAGAAGTTATCGACGTTTGGTTTGACAGTGGCTCCATGCCATTTGCTCAGCAGCACTATCCATTTGAAAATAAAGAGCAGTTTGAGAAGCAATTCCCGGCAGATGTGATCTGTGAAGGAATTGACCAGACCCGCGGCTGGTTCTACAGCCTGCTTGCTGTTTCGACCTTGTTTACAGGGAAAGCCCCTTACAAACGTGTGCTTTCTACTGGCCACATCCTGGATGAAGAAGGCCGTAAGATGTCGAAGAGTAAAGGGAATGCCCTTGACCCAATGGATCTCGTGAATAAATTTGGAGCGGATGCTTTCCGCTGGGCTCTCCTTGCAGATAGTGCTCCATGGAACAACAAGCGCTTTTCAGAACGCGTTGTTGTGGAAGCTAAATCAAAAGTGATTGATACGCTTGTAAATACGCACGGATTCTATACGCTGTATGCAAATATTGATGGTTACGAGTTCGACGCGAATGAAACGGGAGAGAAAACACTTCTGGACCGCTGGGTACTCGCCCGGTTGAATAGTGTGACAGCTGCGGTTACCGAGGCTCTCGATAATTATGACTTTACAAAAGGTGCTAAAGCGCTGGAGAAATTTGTCGATGAGTTGAGTAACTGGTACATTCGCCGTTCCCGTGATCGTTTCTGGCAGGAAGGAATGACTGAATCCAAGAAAGCTGCTTACCATACCTTGCACGAAGTTCTGGTTAACTTAAGTAAGCTGCTCGCACCGTTTATTCCATTTGTAGCGGATGATATCCATCACAATCTCACAGGCGAAAGTGTTCATCTCGCTTATTTCCCGAAAGTGGATGCCAATCAGGCAGACAGTCAGCTTGAACAGGATATGGATGCCGTACTTCAAGTAGTTGAACTGGCCCGCGGTGTAAGGAATACCGAAGCGATTAAGACGAAGCAGCCGCTGTCTGAACTAGTTGTCATTCCTGTGAACCCTGAACAAGGAAAAGCATTGGAGCGGTACAACTCCATCATCCGTGATGAAATTAACGTCAAAGAAGTGGTCGTTAAGCAGTCTTCTGATGATCTCGTCCGTTATGAAGTGAAGCTTAATTTCCGTGCGGCAGGTCCTGTTCTCGGTAAGAATGTAGGTGCTGTTAAAGGTTATCTTGAAAAGCTTACAGATGAAGAAGCAGCTAAGGTTGTTAACGATGGAAAAGTTGTGGTCCCAACAGGAGATGGAGAGGTTGAAGTACCGATGGATCTACTAAATGTAGAGCGCGTAGCTGATTCGGGCTTGTCTATGGGATCCAACCAGGACTTCCACGTGATTCTTGATACAACGATCACTGAAGAACTTCGTCTTGAAGGCCTGGCGCGTGAAGTAATCCGTGTCATTCAGGATGATCGTAAACAGCAGGATCTTCCAATTGATCTGCGCGTTAATATCGCTCTTGATGGCGATGAAGATGTGAAGAAAGCCATCCAGCAAAATGAAGCACTGATTCGTGAAAATGTACTCGTGAAGAACCTTACAGTAGGAGAAACGGATAACATGAAAGACTTTACGGTTGGCGAAAGCCAAGTAAGAGTCGCGCTTCAAAAATAAATAT
>NZ_JBAPTY010000251.1:0-38097 GCF_049282395.1 Halobacillus sp.
TTATCTAAGATTAAAATCATAATAGCAGCACCTTCACTTGATGTAATGGTTTCTATTATCATTATACAAGCTTTCTCATTTGATTCTATAATTTGTTAGGGGAAAAATCATCACATTATATTAACGCTTTTACGTAAAAAAGAATCGAAAAAATTCTTTTCCTGTATTAGAATGAAAAGAAAGAATGCTCGGTGTTAGGATGATTAGGATGAATAAAGCTTTATTGCGCTCCAAAAGTATCTGGATAAAAGTCCTTCTGATCGTAATTGGGATATCGATGCCTTTATGGCTCAGCGTGGAGGTGTCCGGGCTTGGCAGCTTAATGAGAAGCTTGCGAGAAGAACCGGATGGAAGCACGCTGATGATGGCCGCTTTTGCTCTTGTCCTATTGAACACCATTCGCGCCCTTCCGCACTATATAGGGGCCCTGCTTCTAGGTGATGAGATCGGCGCCTATTATGGGAAATCATGGCTTAAGGTGCTTATTCCCTTGTCCATTATTCCGCTAAGTTACCTGATCATTAACGGGTATAACTCCATTAATTATCATTTCGGCGCCCCTGCCCTGATTCTGTTATTGTCCATTATGCTTCTGCATATGCTCGGTAAAGGAAGGCTTCGTCCTGTTTTTAAATCCTTTGTGTTAGCGCAATTGCTCTTCGGAGTCCAATGGCTCGATACCGTATTATTTTTAAGTGCCTTTGGATTTGGAGGAGGCACGATTTCGATGGAAGTGAAGACGATCGCTGAACAACTTGGCTTTGGTACGACGCTGTCATTTTACAGTCTGGTTTTCAGTGCCGTATTTATCGTTAACGCTATTGTGCTCGCTGTTTATTTAACGGTCTCAGAACAGAAATGGAAAATGCGCCAGGACCTCGACATTGCCCGCCTGGAAATGGTGGAGTCACGGTCTGGTCGAGAAGCGTTGCACCTTGTGCATGACCTAAAAACCCCCCTCTCTTTAATGGAAGGGTTAAATTCATTAATTCAAATGAAAACTGAGGATCCTGAAATTCTCCGCTACACAGATAAAATCTCTTCATCTATTCAATCAACCAGCGACATGGTTTCTGAAATCTTGTACCATGAAAAGAAAAATTGGTGTACATTAAAGACATTCATTGAATATGTACGAGCTAATAAACTTTCGGATTCGGCCACCATTTATGATTTTGATCTGCAAGCAGATGAGAATATTCAGATCTATATTAATAAAATTCGAATGACTCGAGCACTTGTGAACTTAATTGATAACGCAAGTGATGCCGTAGAAGGTCTGAGTGACGCCACCGTTACGATCTGCTCTAAAGTAGGTGAAGGCGGGGTCTATATCGGTGTGAAAGATAATGGACACGGGATTAGTGAAGAAAATATAGAGAAAATCTGGAATGCCGGATATAGTACCAAGTCTCACCCGGGGGTCGGCTTGACGTTTGTAAAAAATGTAGTCCAAGAACATGAAGCCGAATTGTCCATTGAGAGTGAACATGGAATTGGCACTACATTCTGGATTCATATACCGAAGGAGAGAGTGAATGATGAAGATCCTGATCATTGATAACGACGAATCGCTGCGCTTTATGCTGACGGAATTCTGTAAACACGCAGAATGGGAATCCGATACAGCAGTGAATGGCAGAGAGGGTATAGAGAAATTCCTAAACGGGGCATTCGACGTGGTGTTAGTTGATTATCATATGCCCGAGATGGATGGTTTACAGACCGTCCGCGAGCTACGCAAGCATAATCAGCAGATCCCGATTCTTGTCCTGACGGTAGATGAACGACAGGAAGTGGCCGACCGCTTCCTTGAAGAAGGCGCAACTGACTTCGCATTAAAACCCGTGAAGGCTCCTGATTTAATATCCCGGATTCGTCTTCATGCTCAAATTGCGAATATGAAGAGTGTCCAGGATGAGGAAGAGGACGTTTTCACGGTGAAAGGGATCAGTAAGGGGACATTGCAAACCGTTGCCAGTTTCCTGAAGGAACACAAATCCCCGATTTCAGTAGATGGTATTTCTAAAGAAGTCGGTCTTGCATACCCTACCGTTTACCGATATCTGATGCATCTATTAGAAGAAGGCAAAGTAAAACAAGTGGTCAGTCATCAGAAAATCGGAAGGCCGAAAAAACTGTATAAATGGTACACTCATTGAATAGTTTCTAAATCCCCAACGCGCGTCTCTAAGTGTAATTTCATCTTGTAAGGGTACAATCTTACAGTAATGAAATACATTTCGCTCTAGTATATTACTATGACAAGCTATTTAAAGGAGGGACAGCATGAGAACAGGAAACCCTGTATTAAAAAACGATACTTTCCGAAATCGCAGCCAAGGTGAAACCATGACGCTTGGCGGAACGGTTGCGAAAATTGCACTCTTATTCATTTTTCTTTTAGGGACTTCGCTATACACCTGGTATCAGTATTCTCTAGGAGCAAATGTTACAGCTATGATGCTGATCGGCGCAATCGGCGGCTTAATTTTTGCTTTGATTACGGCATTCATACCTAAAGCAGCTCCCATAACCGCTCCAATTTATGCTGCACTCGAAGGCTTCTTTATTGGAGGCATTTCAGCCTTTTTTGAAAGCAGCTACCCTGGCATCGTTATTCAAGCGGCATCCTTGACGCTCGCCGTTATGGGGGTGCTTCTGTTCCTATACGCTAGTCGAGTGATTAAGGTAACGAAAAACTTCCGACTGATGGTGGTATCTGCTACTCTAGGCATTTTTGTCGTTTATCTTATTAACTTTGTGATGAACATTTTCTTTGGGATGGAGGTTCCTTACCTTCATTCCAGCGGACCGATCGGTATTGGTATTAGTCTATTTATTGTCGCCATTGCTGCGCTGAACCTCGTTCTAGACTTTGATTTTATTGAGGAAGGCGTAAACCGCGGTGCCCCTAAACATATGGAATGGTACGGCGCTTTCGGGCTGATCGTTACACTCGTATGGCTATATATTGAAATTCTCCGTCTGCTTCAAAAACTCAGGAGATAATTAAAGGAGCCTTTCCATGCGCGGAAAGGCTCCTTTTACTCTTCTACTTCACCCCATGGTGAGTCAAAAAATCCATAATTCCTGGCACTAGTTCCTCTGCTAAAGGTAAATCAGGATTTCCATATGTCTTTATATTCCCCTCCCGGTCTTCGGGAGCCTTTTTCAGAACATGATTCATACCTTCGATAAGGAGTAATTCTGCCTCAGGGTTAGCATCTGCTAGAATTTGAGCATCCTTTTTAGTAACTTGAAGGTCGTTTGTTCCATTCACAATAAGGGTCGGGACTTCTGTTCCTCTCATCTGTTCAGCGGGGTCATAAGCCATCCACGATTGTAAGAAAGGCTGTACAGAAGGATTGAACACACTCATTAGAGGATCACTCACTTCTTTAACGGTTTCCCCTTCTCTTAACCTCTCAAGGATCGTTAGACTTTCCTGATATAAATCTTCCGGCAAACTTTCTGAGAGCTGATCTTCTAACAATTGATCAAACGTTCGTCCAGCTCCTGAGATGGATACAAAAGCATCTGTACTTCCTGATTCAGCTGCAATCATACCCACCAAGGACCCTTGACTGTGTCCAATTACAACTACTTCTGAGAAGCGCTTATCTGCATTAAGTTTATCTATCCATTGCTTAGCATCATCTACAAACTGATCGAAGCGTATATCCCCCTCCTTCGTTACGGCTTGAGCATTTTTGCCTGCTCCTCGTTTGTCGTACCGTACACTCGCCACTCCTCTATCCGCAAGTTCTTCCGCAAGAAGTTTCAGGCTATTGTTTTTTCCTTGTATGCCAGGACTATTGCCATTACGATCTGTAGGTCCCGAGCCAGGAATAATTAAGGCTACCGGGTGCTTTGAACCTTTTTCGGGTAAAAGCAAAGATCCATATAAGGTGCCGGTAATGGTTTCAATCGTCATAAAGTTTTCCTCACTTTCGCTTGAGGAAGAATCTTTCTGTTTCTGTAATTCAAAGTTGAAATTCTGGCCGGACTGAGTAAATGTTCCTTTTATTACATCCTTTTCCACCGCTCCAATGAAACGAAGTGACTGACCAGAAATAGACATTTGAAACGTAAGTTCTTTCCCGTTTAACTTCACTTGATCCAAGGGATAGTCTTCTATATTTTGAGCAGGGATTGATATTTCACCTTGCAGAGATTCCTCCTCCCGAAACTCCACGATTATGTTTAAGGGCTGGTCAGGCACTTGAATCGAACCACTCCATTCCCCCTCTAAATTATCTCCTCCCACTTTATCACTTCCTTCAGATGTCTGATTTCCTTCACTACAGCCGGTTGTTATTAACAAGATCAATAGGATGATCGGCAGCCAAACACGCATAAAAAACCTCCCTTTTTACTCCAAAGATAAGTGTCTAATCCAGAACAATATTCCACAATATATGTTATAAGAATTTAATAATTAACCTATTTATAACATATGTGTCCGTGAAAATCTTTAATTTCTAGGCTCTATTAAAGGTTACTGTTGAATTTCCATACCAACGTGGTCTTCAACCTTTTCCAGAACCCTATTTACTCCACCCGAAGTAAACAAAACCGTTGCTACACTATCGGCAGCTCATCCGTATATTTCAACATGAAGATTTAGCAGAGCCAATTACTAAATCAAGCATGGCCTCTTAAGAGACCATGCTTGTTTTACGTAATCCCTGATCTACGATTCTTTTAATTGGCTCGACTTCTTACTGTTCATGAACAAGGTGGTGATCAGCATGAGAAGCAAGAATATAAGCACAATACTAAATCCTCCAGCCTGGCCGAATATTTCAGAGGCCAAGCCTACAATATAACCTGCAATACCGCCGCCGATACCGGAAGCAATGTATATTAAACCTAGTGCAGAACCGCCTGTTTTGGAAAGCTGTGTACCAAAAGCTGTGGCAGTAGGGAATAATGTTGAGAAAAACAAACCTGCACCAGAGAATAAATAAGGGAAATCATTAGCAAACACGAAGCTGATTCCTACCATCAGCAAGGAGCCTGCAGAGAACGTAATCAAAATAATGCGTTCATTGATCCAGTTAGTCATGTAAGCAATAGCTAGTCTGCCTGCCATAAAAAATACGGAGAACAGAGATAGAATGGTTGCTACCATGTCTTCTTTAGCTTCAGTAGAAAGCCCGCCTAAATCAAGAGATTTAAGATAAGTAGGGAAGAAGTTCATAAAGGATACTTCCGCTGAGACTTCAAAGACTAAGAAAAACATAAGAAATACGAATTGAGCATCTTTTAACATAGGAATAAAGGCTTTCAAATCAACCTTCTCAGCTTTTCCATTAGGAAAATGAACCGAAGTAATATAGATAATAACGGCTACAAGGCTTGCCGCAATCCCTATATAGAAATAACGCCAGGAAGCAAACTGGAAAAGATAGTTTAAGAACTGTGGAAACACGACCATTCCTAATCCATATACACCCATAGCTAAGTTAAACATCTTGTTTTGTCGATCTGGGTACGCGGCCGGCACGATTGCGTTAGAAGCAACTCCTAGAGAACCCAGGCCAAAGCCGACGATCATATAAAACCCTAAAAAGAACGTAATATTAGGGGCAAGACCGGTACCTAGAAATCCAAGTCCCATAATAATTGAACCGACGATTGTCATAATGCGAAGCCCTTTTTTATCGGTATAGTACCCGATCAGCACACTGGCTAGTGTAAAACCTAATTGAAATATAAAAACGACAAGTCCGAACTGGCTCATATCAAGTCCTAAATCCTGTTCTACCTGATCAAGCACAATTCCTTTTGTGTTCGTCACCCCACCCGATATAAACTGGGTGAACATAAGGATGACAAGAGCGTGAATACTCTTTCCTCGAGACATGTGGCTACCTCCTGAAGATTGTAATATATAATTAATCTGTTTGATTGCTTGGAGGGTTTTCCCACGGTTTCTTTACTTAAAACTATAAAAACAAATGCAAGCGATTTATTATATTAAAAAAATTATAAGCCTATTATTTTCATTCTATTGACCTATAATAGTTGTGATAAAATGACAATTAGGCAGTGTTTCTATATAGGAGGTCGGCTGCCCCCTTATCGAAGTGGAAAGGGGGTGATGCCTTTTTTGAGTATCTATGAGGTGTTTATGGTTCTCTTTTCTTTCGGAACTTTCCTTATTGCTCTGCTCGCGTTGGTCATAAAAATGACCAATAAAAAATAGACCTCCTGTCTGGTAACGGGAGAGGTCTATTCCTCAGTGAGTAGCCGATCCCTTCGGAACAGCTGCCTGTCTGGCCGCAGTGGACGCTGCGGCCTTTCGAATGTTCAATTCTAACTTTATTGTACCACAAGTATATGCCTTCATCCATCAGCCTATAACGGGTGGCTGCTTGTTTATGTAATCGTCTAAGAATATTCTGTGCTTCTCAAATATTTGGTCCGGCAATTGATCCAGTGGGAAAAACCGGGCATCTAATGTCTCTCCATCCTGAAAATTAAATGCCCCGGTGAACTCTTTGCAAGTAAATAAAATCTGGACGAGAGCGACCTGATCACCATTTGGAAACGTTTTATGCAGCTCCGTCCCTGAATACACACCAAACAGTTCCATTTCACCAAGCTCAAGTCCTGTTTCCTCTTTAGTTTCACGTCTGGCCGCGTCTTCCACTTTTTCATCCATCTCCATAAAGCCTCCCGGCAGCCCCCACGTCTGCGTATCTGCCCTTAATTGTAGAAGTACACGGTTGTGTTCATCCATAACAAATGCGCCGCATACCGTCATAATGACTCGCTCTTTCCCTACTTTCGAACGGATGTATGTAATATAATCCATAAATAATGTACTCCCTTATCTTTATTTACACTCGCCTTGTGCAATTCGTTTATACTTCCAATTAAATCACTTTTTCATCTCCCCATTCAATTATCCAGACTTTATTAAAGGAGAGTCCCCTCTCCACAGCCTGTGTTAAAATGAATCAAATGGTAATATCTGTTTGACCTGAGGTGGTAAAATATGGACGTACCTACCTGCCAAAAGATGCTTCTCATAGTTTTTATAACGAGCTCGATCCTCTTGAATAGTGAAGTCTTCAATGGCTAAAGAATACTTTAAAAAACAGACAGCAGTAAAAACTCTCATTTTGAAAGCGAGGAATACCTTTGAAACGCACCCTTACAGCTATTGGACTAACGCTTATTATCGTGTCGGCTGTCATTCTAATAATCAACATCAGAGGTGGCACTCAGAACGCGCCAAAAGATGCATCCTCCCATTCCAAAATGCCACTAAGAGCGAACGAAGAGAAAAGTACCCGCTCCCCTCTCTTACAGTGGTCTATAGAACAAAAAGTCTCCCAAACCTTATATATTGGTATCCAGGGACTTACTTTAAGTAATCAGGAGAAAGAAATGATCAGCCAGAATCAGGTTGGAGGGGTAATTTTACTCGGGCGAAATGTTGAGAGCGCCCGACAGCTGCAGAATTTAGTGGATTCGATTCACCAGGCAAATGCAAATAATCCCACCCCACTTTTTTTAGGGATTGATGAGGAAGGCGGCCGGGTAAGCCGGATTCCGGACAGTGCCATCATGAATCTTCCTGCCAGCAAAAAAATTGGCGGCACAATGGATCCAGAGCTTGCTCAAAAAACAGGACGACTATTGGCTGAAAAAGTGAAAGCATTTGGCTTTAATATGAACTTTGCGCCTGTGCTTGATATCGTAAACAATCCAAATAATCAAGTGATTGGAGATCGTTCCTTCGGAGAAACTCCAGAGCGCGTTAAAAACATGGGGATCTCAGCCATGCAAGCCATACAATCGGCTCGGGTCATACCCGTGGTCAAACACTTCCCAGGTCACGGAAATACGTCTGTGGATTCACACTATGACCTTCCTGTCGTGGATCAAACCATAGAAGAGTTAGAGGATTTCGAATGGGTACCTTTTAAGACGGCTGTTGAACAAGGGGCAGATGCCATCATGACCGCTCACATCTTATTCCCTGAACTCGATCAGAAATACCCTGCCACTCTTTCTAAAACAATTATTACAGGTATTATCCGAGAGCAGCTGGATTTCAACGGGCTTGTCATTACGGACGATATGGCTATGGGAGCAATCTCCAATAATTATGGAACAAGCGAAGCAGCCGTACTCTCGATACAAGCAGGGGCGGATATGGTTTTATTAACAGATACAAGTCAGTTTCAGAGTGTGAAAAATTTGCTTATCCAAGCTGTTAGGGACGGACAAATTCCAGAAAGTCAGTTAAATACCAGTGTTACAAGAATACTTCAGAAAAAGGAAACTTATAAGTTAAGTGAACCGTATGAGGACACCGCAGAAATCTCTCAACTCAATATGCAAATTGAAGAGGTATGGAATCAGATTCAATAAGCGTGCTTCCCGCTAACCGTCGGGAAACACGCTTTTCTTTTTTAAATTTCTTTATAACGATGCCACCAGGGTTTAGCTTCCTCAAGCTGGGCGGCTAATTTAAACAGTGTAGCTTCATCCCCGAACTTCGCCATAAAATGTGAGCCGATTGGCACGTTCTGATCATTCCAGTACAATGGGACACTCATAGCAGGCTGTCCTGTCACGTTGGCAATAGGAGAAAGATGAGCATATTGAGCAGACACCGCGAGAATCTCATCAATCGTATTTTCTTCTCCATTATAGCAGCCAAGCGGCAATGCCGACTTAGAAGTAACCGGATGAAGCAGCACGTCATAATTCTCAAAAAATCGATGAACCTTCTCACTTTCAGAAGCTAAGAACATCCGGGCCTGCTCGTATTCCATAGCTGTAAATCGGGAAGCTTTATCGATCAAGGTAGAAAGCATTCGTTCAAGATTCTGTGCAGATGGATCTTTTCCATTCATTCGGGCAGCATCCTGAACAGCAAGCGCCCCTCCTAGTACCCATACCGTCACGTAAGCGTCCATGAAACGGTGCAAATCAAAATCAGGATAAGCGACTTCTACATGATGACCTAAGGATTCCAGCAAATGAGCTGTCTCATTCACCGCTTGCTGCACATCGGGTGCAATGTCCATTAATTCCCCGAAATCAGCTAGATAGCCCACCTTAAGGGTGCCTAACTCCTCTTTTATTACCTCCGTGTAAGGTTTTTCGTAAGCAGGAGTAGCAAACAGATCCCCCATCTGCGGACCTTCCAAAACGTCCAGAAGTGCCGCACTGTCACGAACAGAACGGGTTAGAGCGTGACTAACTGCGAAACTATTCAAACGCATGGAAAAGGGTGTCCGTCCTCTGGTCGGTTTGAGTCCGAACACTCCACAGTTCGATGCTGGAATTCGAATGGACCCTCCTCCATCACTGCCATGAGCAAACGGAACCATGCCAGATGCTACAGCCGCTGCGGCTCCCCCGCTCGAGCCGCCAGGAGAATAGTTATGGTTCCACGGATTCTTCGCGAAACCAAGATGAACAGATTCCGTAGCCGGAGTAAAGCCGAATTCAGGTGTATTAGTTTTACCTAGAATCGTTAATCCTGCCTGTTTATAACGTCTAACAATCTCATCATCTGCTGATGCTTTAAATCCATCCATAATCTTAGAACCGTAGGAAAGCGGATATCCTTTCATCGCATTTAAATCTTTAATTAAAAATGGAAGACCTCTAAACACACCATTGCCATTGATATTGGCTGATTCCTCAAAAGTTTTATGTACAACCGCATTGAGCTCAGGGTTCTTTCGATTGATCATTGCCTTATAATGATTAACAATTTCTTCAGGCTGTAACTTGTTTTCTTCAATTAAACGCCGTTGCCCTATCCCGTCTAAGTCGTGAAGATCATATATTTCCATTTGATCAGCCTCCCTTTCCTTTCTCATTTTCTATGAAATACCACCAAAAATAAACTATTTACTCCACCTCTGCCGTTTAACCTTAAGTAGAAAACAGCACTTGGATTTTCCACCAAAAAATAAACAAGTCAGCGTTTATTTTCATCCAGCCAGGGAAAATTATAGCAAAGTCAAAGGAGAGGATACGTGAATGAAAAACCATTTCCCCCTTAGAAGTCGAAAGCTTGTTTGGATTATTGGATTCGCCTCTTTCCTCATTGTTTTAATCA
The DNA here is from genome assembly GCF_049282395.1 of Halobacillus sp. Lineage (NCBI taxonomy): Bacteria > Bacillati > Bacillota > Bacilli > Caryophanales > Bacillaceae > Halobacillus > Halobacillus sp. The sequence continues at coordinate 10,103 of NZ_JBAPTY010000251.1, forward strand.
CCTTAAATTTTCTTACTGCTGATCCAGCTGTAAACCTTACACGAAGTCTCATTGCTTTTGGCGCTGCTCCTTTGTTTATCCTGTATGCGAACCAAAACCATCTCTGGTTTCGTAAATCCTTTCGATGGCTGGTCTCAAGCAGCCACCTCCTGCTTTCCAGCGCTTTCGTTTTCTTTTTCGGTGTCGTAGTCAGCTTTGAAGTTCTCTCTATGATTCCCAGTGGATACGGCTTTTTTCTCCATCTCTTCCTATTAGCTGTCTCCTCTGTTATCTATTGGGCACCTTTGCTGCTTTCCTGCCTGTTTCATAAATCCAAGCCATTCATGTCACGATTTGCTTATTTCACTCTTACAACCCTTTTGTTTTTTATTTATCACGAAGTTGCTTTTTACTATTACGGTTCACGTCCTTCCGCAGGCTTTATGAATACTGGCCTCGCCGCCATGCTTATTACTCTATTCTACATTATTACTCAATGGTCTAACGTGGAAAGCCATACCGACCGACCTACTGTAAAAGGATATGTGCATTCTTTGACGGAAGAAAAAAAGTCATAAAAAAACAGCCAGCATAGCTGACTGTTTTTTTGAAGAATATTTTACCGGGGCTTCATAAATAGTTGAGTCCAGTACGTACCGTATTTCCCGGAGTCTTCTATATAACCTACACCAATGTGTGTAAACTGATCATTTAAAATATTTGCCCGGTGTCCTTCGCTATTCATCCAGCCTTCCACGACTTCTTCAGGAGTTCGCTGACCAGCCGCGATATTTTCACCGGCGGCCCAATAAGAGAAGTCAAATTCATCCATCATCTCAAATGGCGAGCCATAAGTAGGAGAAGTATGACTGAAATATTTTTTTTCAGCCATGTCCTCGGATTTCACAACCGCAAGTCCGCTTAGACGATTGAACATCTCAAGAGGTTCCAAGTCTTCTGCCGCCCGTTCTTCATTTACCAGCGCTACTACTTCTTTTTCATACTCAGAAGGTTCATAATCTTTAAGAGAAGAAGAAGAAAGATCGGTTTGTTCCTTGTTAACTTCTTCTCCAGAACGTTCTTTAGATGCGGCATTCTGGTTATCTTCCGGGACCACAGGGGCAGGACTAGTTTCTATTTCAGGTTCCGGCATTTCACCGCTTCCAAAATATTTTTTCAGTTCTTCAATTAACGGGCTGGAAGCATCCCAGTCGCTGAACCAATTCCCTACTTGGTGGGCTTTCTCCGTGACCGAACCGAGATGGTCATCTTTATTTTCCCATATTTCCTGAGCATAGGACGGGGCAGCTATTGTTCCAATAATTACAGCTACTATTATTACTAACAGGAGTTTTTTAATCATCTACTCCGCTCCTTATCATCAAGTTGCCTAAAGTCTGGAGGTTACTGATAAGTCTATTATCTCATCCACGGGAAGGTACCACAAGCAAAGGGAATGAACCAATCATTTCCATAAAATCATACTCTGATTTAGTTATACTAAGCTTTAACAACTCTTTACTAAAGAATACCCCATGATCCAATTAATCAAGCATCTTTTAGAGAACCTTTATAGATCACTTTCTCCTGCATCGATAAATCAAGATCACGGGCATGCTTCAACAACCTTTTTTGCTCCACTGGATTCACAAGGGATATTACAGTCCCGTCCGATGCGCCTAACCGGGCTGTACGGCCAGCTCTATGGATATAAGCGGTAGCATCTTTCGGTACATCTAAATTGACGATATGATTAATATCTTTAATATCAAGACCTCTTGCTGCCACATCAGTTGCTAAAAGCAGTGAATAATCACCTTTACGAAACTCTCTAATCGCTTTAGCGCGCTGTTCTTTCTTTGCATCACTGTGCAAAAGACCGAGGTCTAAGTTTTTATAGGTTAATTTCTCGGCAAATACATTCAGCTTCGCTATATCCTGAAGAAATGCAAGCCCCTTAAAACCTTCCATCCTGGCAAGCTTACGAAGGACTTCAATCTTATCCCGATCTTCACACACCATATACGTATGCTCGACATCCGGCTTTTGTATTTCTGTTTCTACACGTACGACTTCTGTTTCTTCGTCCATAAACTCCTGTGCTATGTCAATTACTTCTTCAGGCATCGTTGCTGAGAATAACAGGATTTGACGATCTTTGAGCATACTTTCCAGAATGTCATTGACCGTTCGAATATGTTCTGGGACAAGCAGCTGATCGGCTTCATCCATGACCACTGTTTTGATTTCAAGTGCTTTTACTTTTTTCTTTTTCATTAATTCATAGACCCGTCCAGGAGTACCAATCACTACTTGGGGCTTCTTCTTCAGTTTTTCCATTTGACGTTTGATATTTGCTCCGCCGATTAAGGTAGTACTGTTAATCCCGCTTCCTTTCGTCCAATTCTGAACTTCTTCATTAATCTGCATGACCAGTTCATGAGAAGAAGCTAAAATAAGGACTTGGGTGTGTTTTTGGTCTGGATCAATTTTATGAAGCAGAGGAATAAGATAGGCTAGCGTTTTTCCACTTCCGGTAGGAGCTTCACCCAATACATCCTCTCCATTTAAAATCAATGGGATGGCACGTTCCTGTACCGTTGTAAGGTTTTCATACCCAGAAGTGCTCCATGCTTCTTTTAGAAAAGGGGATAATTCATTAAACCATTGTGTTTGGTTGTTACTCATATTTTTCATATCCTTTCTTACGATCATAAAAAAAGAGGCCTCATACCATATTGGATGGTTAAGAGACCTTTTATACATAATCCATAGCTTGTTTTATATTATACACGATTAACGGTTGGTTTCGATATAATTTTTCAAGTGGACAAGGTGGTCCTGATCCTCTTTTCTAATAATTCTTTCGATCAAAGGTCTGGTCAGCTTATTACGAAGCCCTTCTGTATAGAGTTCTCCGCGAAATTCCACCTTCGTACCATCACTCACTTCGGAAAACGTATAATGATATCTCAAATCAAGACCGTTCTGGACACTTTGTACAGAATAACGCTGGTTTTTCAGAAATTTAGTCACTTCAATCACAGAGGAAGCTTTCCTGCCTCTGATCTCTCTCGTTTCTTTAAACTGATAACCTTTCCGGACCGGCCCTTCTGACAATAGTTCAACTTTAATCACAGCATCCATAATTTCAGGGCTGTTTTTAAAATCAGTAGCGGCTTCAAAGACTTCATTAACGGGCTTCTTAATGGTTATACTTTTTTCAAGAAAAGACATAAAAACCCTCCGGAATAAACAGAATCAATCCTCATTAAATAGTTCTCTACTTCCCCTTATTCCCCTGCCTCGATCCCACAATATAAAAAAAGGTTACTCATTTCTTTTTAAAGAAAAGCCCAGTTTTTTTAGCGCGCTTCCTAAGTTTGGCTGACTGTCCACTTCTTTTAATTCATCTCGAATATCAACAGCCTTCACAGCAAGATCCGGCTGCATCCCTGTAATCACTGGGGTAACCCCAATCAGCTTAAGTATATTCACAATTTTTAACAGAGAGGCCCCGACTGTCTCGTCTATATCAGAAATACCCGACAAATCAATCACTAGATCATCGAGCTCCCACTCCTGGCTTTTCTGCAAAGTCATCTGGATGATCATATCAGCTCTCTCTTCACTAATCTCTCCGATTACCGGTAAGATCGCTACGCTTTCCGTGATGGGAACAAGAGGTGCTGACAATTGATTAATCTGCTCTTTAGCACGCTCAAGTTCAAGTACATAGGTCAGGAGCGAAGCCATGGTTTCGAACAATTCAATGCTCTCCCTGGAGAAATAAGTGGGCTTTGAATGCAGCCCGCAGATGGTTCCATAATTGGATCCATCTTTATAAAAAATAGGAACGGCTATAAAACTCCCTTCTTCCAATGGACGTTTTCCCAAAATTGCCTGGCCTTTTTCTTCTCTTGTAAGATCAGAAATGATAAATGCTTTTTTTCCGTGGTCGAGACTTCTTTGGCAGAGAGTACCGTCTAAAGGAAAGGTTTCTCCCTTTGAAACCAGGGGTTCCTTTTGGCTGGCTACTTGTATAACTCTACAAGTTTCTCCGTCATCTGAGGTAAAAAACAAAGTATCAAGATTAGTGGATTGATCCATCAGTTCAATAATACTCTTTGCGACTTCCTCGAAGTCCTGAAAATTTCTTGGTATTAAAAATTTTTGAGGTGGATGATTCATAACTAACTCACCTTTCTATACTCTTACATCACTTTATATTGACTATACTGTAAAATGCTATTCGTTATCTACCCTTTTACAGTAACAAATATGTCACTATTAAGTAATGTTTTTAATCAAAATTGAAATCCGATAAGCGAAAGGAATATCTTTTGCCAACTCCACACAACCTATAAAAATCAATCGCCCGAAATGAGGTACATATATTATGGACTGGATTGCCATTATTCCTTTTATAGTCGTCATATTAGCTGCCATTTGGACCAAGCAGGTGATTCCTAGTTTATTATTTGCAGTTATTGTCGCTGGATACTTGGTAGATCCACACTGGCTCCGAGGGATGATGACAGGTTTCATGTTCATCGTTAAAGGTCTGACAGATGAAAATAACATGAAAATCATTATTTTTCTCTACGCTTTTTCCGCCTTAATAGGTATTGTGAAGGTGTCCGGGGGGATTAAAGGGTTTGTTCAGGAAGCCACAGAACGTATTGATAAAAAAAGAGGTGCTTTTATCCTTACCTGGCTATCATCACTTGGGACGTTCAGTGCTCCTAGTTTTCGCATCGTAACCATTGCTCCAGTTATGAAAGCCATGAGGAAAAATATTCCTATGAGTAAGCAGGAACTTGGGTTTGTCATCGAAACAACCGCTTCCCCCTTAGTCGTTTTGATCCCTGTAGCTACTGCCTTCGTTGGTTACATGACATCTGTGATCGAGTTGTCCTTGCAGCAGGCTAATGCGGAAGGTGATCCTTACTCTCTTTACATCAGCAGTATTCCCTTTAATTTCTTTGCTTTTTCTATGCTAATTGTAGGTTTCTATTTAAGTTTTTTCCATCGCAATAAAAAACCTGCCACAGATGCTGAAGACATGAGCCAGGATCAGGGGAAGGACGATGATGATTGGCAGGACTGTCATCCTGCCGTAACTAAAGAGCTACCGGCAAAGCCCTGGAACTTAATTGTGCCGCTCGCAAGTGTAATCGTATTAACCTTCTTTTTTATGTATATGGTAGGAGTCGAAGATGGCGAGCAGGGATTTAAGGCGCTGATCAACGATGCCGTGTTGGATGCCATGGTCTTAGGTGTAGTTACTACCTTGATCGGGTTCGTCATTTATTTAAAAATAACAGCATTGCCGCTTAAAAAAATTATGGACAGCTTAATCTATGGGGGAAATGAAATTATGGGAGTTATCCTCTTACTGGGAACGGTATGGGGGCTTAGTAAGGGTTCTGAAGCTCTTGCGTTTGCAGATACGATCTCTTCCTGGTTCGGCTGGATTCCTCCTGGTTTTGTAGCCGTCATTATCTTCATTGTAGGCTGCGGGCTTTCTTATTTTATTGGTTCATCATGGGGGACCTGGGGAATTCTTATGCCGGTTGGTGTTTCCATAGCCGCTGTTGCGGGGAGTTCTCTGCCGATGGTGATCGGTGCCGTGTTTGCTAGTGGGACATTTGGTGCTTTTGCTTCCCCATTGAGCGATGATACGAATACGACAGCGGGGATATTAAATTTAAATGCCATAAAATATGCTAAGTTCAAGTTGAAGCCCGCTTTATGGGCTGCTTCGGCTGCAGCGGTTTTATACTTCGGCCTCTCCTTTTTCTTTTAAATACCCCTATTTCCGAATTCCAATTAAAGACAAGCTCCCGTTTGTTTAAGACTCAGTTTAAAGATATTTGTTGACGTGGATGGTCCTGCGGGGGATGATTTCGCTTTCCGGCCCTGCACGACGCAGGTTCGTTCGACGTTGCCACAGGATGTGGCGATCTTAGTCGAACATCCCTTGCGCGGAGCCTCCTCAGGCTTCGCCTTCCCGGGTCTCCCCTGTCATTTTCATCCCACAGGAGTCTTCATCGTCCCCCTCTGGACCTTGCGAAATAGGGAGTTCTAAATCCTCTACGAAGATGTCTGCTAAATGAAGATCATTAACCTGAAATCGACGCTAAATTTCTAGTGAATTAAAGGGTATACCCCCCCCGCTATATAAGCATTTATATTTACTTGAAGACGTTACCTCTCTAATAGAAGGGGCCGTTTTATCCGCTCCTGGCTGGGGGGGCGAAGGAAACGACGAGACTCCCGCGGGAGAAGGAGCCAGGCGTGACCCTACAGGGAGTGACAGCGAGCGAGGAGGCTTGCCAGTTCCCCCGCAGGAAAGCGAGTTGTTTCCGCAGCCATCCTTATCAAATTTTGGGCAACGGACCCAGATTATTTTGAAACTGAGTCTTCCACAATCCGGCTCATTAGTTTAACAATTCTATTTATTATAACGAATAACATTTTCAACAAATTAAATTTACGCAATCTTCATCTATTAAGAAGTTCTTTGTGTATTTATCACTACTGTACCTGCCGCCCAGTCATAGATATTTCTTCGCTTTGGATTGGTGAGAGGTAGGATTAAATACAAAAATACCGTGATATATACAGCGCTTAATATGAAATAAAGGGTCCTCTCCGAAAAGTCAGAAGGAAGTAACAAATGCCATACTGCAAAATGAGCCGCTTCCCAGGGGAGAAATTTAATCGTTGTGCGAAGGATAGAACGCCCAATTCCTATCCGCCTTCCTCCTTGATCAACAACACGAACCCCCATCATCCTTTTTCCAACGGTCCCCTGCCAAATCGATTGCTCACCGATCATGAAATAAAGTGAAACAGGTAATGTGATAAGAAGGAAGCCTGTCCATTGAGCTGTGACTGGAGAATGTGAGAACAAAGGGGTAATAGTAGATCGCAGTATAAAGGAGATACCTCCCACCACCAAAACCCCATATAATACAATGATGAGATAATCCAGCAGAAAAGCATATAATCGAGTTTTGAAGAGGGAAAAAGACATAGGTGACACCTCTCCTATACATTTTTAATGCCTCACCATTTTCCTGCTCCTTTTGAAACTATTATACCCTTCGCAAGTAAAGAAAAGCACCCCCATCTACCAATGGAGGCGCCCAGCTGAATAAACAGACTTATTTTTCAGTTGCATTTACATAAATAATCTCGGGGTAGGGATGACTTAAGAATTCGTGGTGTGAAATGTTCCAGGCATAGGCACCTGCATATTCAAATATGACGATGTCTCCTGCCCGCAGCCGATCCACATACTCCTTTCGAACGAGCACATCATTTGGTGTGCATAACTCCCCCGCAACCGTAACATCCGTTTTTAAAACTTCCGGCCGTGCAAAAGGATAGTTCCATTCTTCCACTGAATAAATTCTAAACGGATGACTCATCTTCCAGGCAGCAGGGAGACGAAGATGATGCGAACCACCCCGGATCACGGCAAAATGCTGATCATGATTCTTTTTTATATCGAGCACTTCCGTTACATAAGACCCGCACGCTGCCGTCATATAGCGTCCGATTTCTATGATTAATGTAAGGTCTTCAGCTTCTGTTCTCAGCCCTTCAATACCAGAGGCAAGTGTTTCCCAGTCAAAGGGATCCTCTGGATTCCAGTAGTTGATTCCAATTCCACCGCCCAGATCCACAATCATCGCGGATAAACCAAACTGTTTTCTCCACAATTTTGTTTTGTCTATGCAGACTTTAACGAAACGAACGTGGGCCTCTGCATCTAAGTTGTTCGACATAGCGTGAAAATGAAACCCTTCAATCGAAACAAATTCAGCGGCAAGTGCTGCCTCAATAAAAGAAGGTACCTCACGTTCATCTATTCCGAATTGAGAGGGTACACCAGACATGCGCAGGTGGCTGTCTGAAATGTTTACACTCAAATTAACACGAATAAGAATAGGTACCGTTACGTTTTTCTGTTTGGCTATATAATTGATTCGATTCAGCTCATGGAAGCTTTCAACGTTCAAGTATTCTACGTTCGAATGGATAGCCGCTTCAATTTCACGATCTTTCTTTCCAGGACCCCCAAAAACCATTGATTTTTCTGTTTCTGCCGCCACTTTGTTTATTTCACCTTCTGAAGCCACTTCAAATCCGTCGACGATTGGATCCAATGTCTCTAACAAGGGTTGATCAGAGTTGGCTTTTACGGCATAATACAGCCGGCAGAAAGATGGGAGGCTGTCCTTAAGGGAAGCTGCATGGTCTCTCAGCTGCTTTAAGTCATAGATATAGGCGCATATCGGATCTTTCGTTTGTTTACGCTTTTCTTTTATATACTTTTCTAATGTAAGTTCTTCATTGGTAATCAAGACTGACTCCTCCGACTTTCCTGTTTAATACGCTAACGGGTTCGGCACTTTATTATAGCCGTATTCCTTGCTGTCCGTCAGCCGCATTTTCGTGAGTGACTTATGCATCACAGAAGATTGATATAAAAAAGCACGATCCTCTTCTACCGCTTCCTTTAAATTCGAATCTACCCGCAGTGTTTCAAAGGTTTTCTCACAAGTTAACTTTACCTGTTTCCAAAAATCCTTTTCCTCCAAACCTGAATATAGCACCAGCTGTCTGATTATCTCACCCAGGTGGTTTTGAAAAACCGTATAGTACAACTTGTTATGCACCTCAGATAGTTCACTGGTGACGGAAACAGAACCTGCAGCAAAAGAAGGGTTCAGGTTTTGCTTTCGAATCCTCTGTTCATATACGCGTGATCCTCCCCAATCCCTGAAAAAGAAGCGAGTCAGCCGTCCTTTTCTAAAGACAGGGATACTATTTTGAAGATGCCCTTCAAGCGCGACCCCATATTTAACCATCAAAGTAACATACGCGGGAATTACTATTTGAATATAATCGTTAAAAAACTCTGCCGATGCCTGCGCTTCTGTCAAGCTCTCCTCTACCCTGAGCTGGTCTGCCAGTTCCTTAAGCATTGTTGTCCCTGTAACAGGAGACTCTGCATAAAGGGCCATTCCCGCAATAGCAGCTTCATCTTTTTCAATCTTTGCATCAATATTTTCACGAATTAGCATCGTAAGATTTCTGCTTTTCAACTGATCTTCTGATCTAAAAGAAGCCCCTGATATTTCATTTAACGGAACAAATCCATTCAAATGCCCCTCTTGATCCATAATTTTCTCGATCATGGAAGAAAATATGGTAGAGTTCATAGCTGTTTGTGTGGAAATGGAACGAACCGTAGAGGTCATCTGACTATTTACCGCAAGCTTCAGGACCGGCGCTTCATTGTCCAGGGGAGCTACCGTTCGAAATGAAGAAGTTGCTTGTGCGCTTAGCTTTGCATCTTCTAATAAGATAATAACTTCACTGTGAATCTCTTCTTCATAGATAGAAGGAACGGCATGTTCAAACTGCCAAGGATGGACCGGCAGCACTTCAAATTCCTCAGCATTGTATCCTCTGTCAGTCAACTCTTTGGCGGCATCATGCCACTCCCTCGGAAAAAAACCCTTCAGTATGCTCCCCTTCTCCAGGGTCGTCCGAAGATAATCCCTTCGAACTGCTGCAAAACGGACTTCGAATGACTGATGAAATTCCCCGGAGTACTGAAAAACATCCTCAAAAGATAAACCAAGCTTCGTTTTGGCTCCTGGGTGTAAATGGTGACCATCCACAACAAGCTGTTCAAAGAATAAACTTTTAGAGAAGTCGGGCGTGCGCTTCTGCTTTTCCTTTAAGTACTCGAACGTAGTTGCCGCCTCCAGCTGAGAAGCTTCTTGTTTAATGTAAGTTTTCCATCTGTCATTGTACATATAAGCGAGCGTTAAATTCGCTGTCCCATTATCCAATTCCTGCATAAAGACATCCCTGTTCGGATACTCTTCTTTAGTGAACATTAAACGAACGAGCTCCGAGGCCGCCGAAATGACGCGGATCTCATGCTTGTCCAGATAAACAAGGTCACCACTCGTTTCAACGAGATGAAACGAGTATTCTCGCTGGACAGGAAAAAGAATGGCGTATCGCTTAAACTGAGCCACTTTATAACTCAACTCTTCCTGAAGCGGAAAATCCTGCAGCCGCTTGTAAATCCCTTCCCATGCATGTGGCTTTTCATTAATGAACAGGGTATGCCCCTGCTTTTTCAATTCAATAGCACCGCTATAATACTCATTAATATTTTCCCTTAAAATAGAGTCCGCTAATTTATGGAGAATTCCTTTTCTTCCTTTCTCCATATAGGCAAGAAACTGAGGTACGTATTCGGGTTTCTTCTCGTAAAGAAACCGTAAACAGTTCTGCTCTTCTAAAAGTGGTTGTACTTTACCGTGTTTCTCAAGTTTAGGTAAAGGAATCATCATGATTGGTTACACCTCACTTCCGGGTGAAAATGGATTGGCAATGTCGACATAACTATTTTCCGTGTATTGATTCAATAAGCGCATCCTCACAAGAGCTTTCATCCTTGAAGGGTTTGTAAAAATAATGGCTGCGTCCTCTACAGCATCTTCAGCTGTCAGAGTGTTCTCCTCTAACGATGCATATACTTCACGCAGGACTCCCTCTACCGCTTCCCATAACAAACCCTCTTCGACCCCTGACTGTCTGACTAAAGCAACAATGATTTCCCCAAGATGGTTATGCAGAACAGCATGTGAGAATATATCCAGAAGCTCTCCCCGTTGTTCTGTCAATACGTTCGTACTCGGGTCGATTGGCTGTTGAGAAAAGAAACGATTCAACCGCTTATTCATTATTCGAATACCTCCATGGTCCCGAAGAATGACCCTTTGCGGCTGTCCATCTTTGAATACAACCACACAATTCTGAAGGTGAGCTTCCATACTAATCCCGTACTTTGTGATAAGCGTAACGATTCCAGGTAATAAAGCCCGGGCATATTCCTGAATAAAAGCTGCAGCTGACTCTGCAATGGTTGCTTTCCCTTGACGCTTGACCAGCTCTTCTACAATTAAAGCCCCCGTTATCGGAGATTCTGCTAACAAAGAAGCAGCAGGTACGGCTATTTCATCTTCAGCGACTGTTTTCTCCGGGTTTTCACGAAGAATAGACGCTACATTCTTCTGTAAAAAGTGACGTTCCTCTTCCGTAACTGTCCCTTCCGGCTCGTAATGAATCCCTGAAGGTTCACTCATCGTAGTTAAGGAACGGGCGAGCGAGGAATCATTTATGAACACCTCTTCAAACAATCTCGATAAGGTGGGGCCATTTTGAGTAGAAGCTGCTGAAACCGTCCGGATCGCACTTGTCATTTGGACGTTCACAGCCGTTTTTATATGGTGATTCACCCGATTCTGATAAGGAGCCAGAGTCCGGAAAGAGATAAGAGCAGCCATTTTAATCCCTGCATGTTCTATGGGAATGATCCTTTTTCTTTCTAATGCTTCCTGGTAATAGACAGGAAGTGTATGACGGAACTGCCATGGATGAATAGGAATAATTTCATATTCTTCAGGATTGCAATCTCTCGCGACACACATCTCCTCAAAAGCCTTCTTCAACTCTGGATACTCTTCAAATAAAATCGACTTGACTGTCCGTCCCTCTATAGAAGTCATTTTGCTATATTTGTGATGAACAGCCAGAGGAATAACGCACGGCTTCCCTTCCCATTCCGGTGCATACTGGGTCATATCCTTTAAGGAAATCCCCAGTCTTGTACGAGAGCACGGGTGAATGGTATGTCCCTGGATGACCCATTGCTCAAAGAAAGTTAAAGGACTGAATGATGCACTCTCGCCCTTTTTCTTATGAGCATATGAAAAAGCATCCGAGGTTTGTAACCCACGTGCTTCTTCTTTTACAGCTAAAGCCCGGTGTTCAGCAATGGTTAGTGCAAGCCCATAATTCTCAACACTATTCCTGATTTCTTGATAAAACGCCGATTGAGTCTCAGAAATCTCGTTACCCTCAAATAGTAAATCGAGACAATCTTCAGGTGAGTGAATAGTAAGACTGTTACCTCTCTCATCCACATACTGTACATGGCCTTCTATATCGAGATGCCCTAAACGGTACCTTCTGGAAACCTTTATACGCAGGTTCCCTCCCTTTCCCAATGGAATAGAGATCGTGGACAAATCATCGTTCCGTTCATAGCGAACAATTCCTTCACGTATAATGGCTTGAATCAGCTGATGAAGAATAACTTTTTCAGCTGTTTCTGCATGAGCAGGGTAAGTTTCTCTAAATTGGGGATACTCGTTCTGTATGAAGGATGTTGCACGCATTGTTTCTTCCATATTTATTTCACCTCGATAAAGAATTCCCAGTAATAGTCGCTTTTTCAATTATATATGCTTTGCTAGACGATTTCTAAAGCTAGGATTGTAACTTGCTTGCCGCTTCAACTAGCATACGTTCCACACCCTATTAATTATGATGGCAAGCTGTTGTTGGAATTCTAAAAATATTTTATAATTGATAACAGTTATCATTTCCAAGGTTTTTGGTGGAAAAATACAAAATGTGGGAGTCATAGAAATGAATACTGCATTTGAACAAATCAAAAACAATCATAGAATCTATATTGGCGAGTCATACGAAGGTCAGGTCTCCTACAGGGTGGCTGATCTCATTCACGATAAAGAACGTATTCAACAGCTCATCCAAATTCAAAAGCATCAATTGGGTGCTCCGAACATTGCCATTACAGGACTTCTTTTTGGAAAAATGTATTCAGTTATTACCATGGGATTATTTGAAATGATTGTAAAACATCATCTCATTCTCGATATGATGCCCTCAAATGTTGGTATTGAACTGAAGGAAAAAAATAAGATGAATTATATCATCTCAGAAGACGCCGTTTATTCAACTCATGATCTTTCCGATGAAAAGGTAAAGGAATTGATTCATACGTACCTTGTACAACATTTACAACCCTTATTTCAGCTGGTCGCTCAAACCACAGGTTGTAAATCAACTCATATGCGGTCTATTGTTTCTCATAACCTTCATCAAAAATATAGAGAATTTATTCAGAACCATCCCCAGCACGAGGAATACGCAGAAAAAGTTTTTCACTGGTTTACTACGGAAGTTTGTTTTAGCAAGAATATGAGGAACCCGCTTCATTTCGATTTTCGTTTTTATGAAGCAGACAATGGTAAGAAAACTTATGTACGCAGGCATTGCTGTATGAAATATATGCTCCACGGAGCCAATAAAGCCAAGTGCTGTCCCACCTGTCCACTTATTTCTGATGAAGAACGGGACGACCGGCTATAAGAAAAGGAACTTCCCGAGGTCGGAAGTTCCTTTTTAATAGTTTCGCTCATTTCATTTGCCCTTTTCCGCGAGCTGCAGACCCGTTAGAAGATGCTGAACTTGAGTTGTGGCTCGATGCGCATGAGTTTCAGCAATTCTTTAATTGCCAAAGCTTAAATAATCTGGCATTTATAATATCACCCTCTCTCCAATTATCCTTTTAATTACGCTATTTTAATTCACTTTGGACTTTACAGAAAAGCTCCCGATACTGGAAGACTCAGCTTCGAGACTTTTGTGAGAATTAGGTCCTGCGGGGGACGATTTCGCTTTCCGTGGGCATGTGGTAAGCTTCCTCAGGCTTCGCCTTCCGGGATCTTACCGATCATGTTCATCCCACAGGAGTCTTCACCGTCCCCCTCCGGACCGGGCCGAATTTGAGACTCGAAACCATCTAACATACTGTTTGCTTGATGAGAAAAAAGCATGGGGTGATAAGGCTAGAACATTGTGAAAAAGCTTGTTATAGAAGCATTTTAGGGTCGATTAAGCAGGAGAGCATTCTCTCTTGCAAAGGGTCCGTTCTTCCTAATAAAGTTGGGTTGGCGGAGGAAACGACGAGACTCCCGCGGGAGAAGGAGCTAGGCGAGACCCAACAGAGAGTGAAACGAGCGAGGAGGCTCCTAGTAAAAGGAGGATCGACTAAAGTCGCCACGTCCTTTGGCAACGTCGATCGACCCTACATCGTGTAGGGCCGCAGGAAAGCGAGTTGTTTCCGCAGCCATCCCTCCTCTATATTAAGTAACGGACCAAAGATATCTCGAAAATGAGTCTTACACGATCCGCCCCCATTGTTTAATAAGCTGCTTATGAAAACAACAACATACAAGAAGATTATAAAAAAGCAAGGCCCGCTTCATAAGGACCTTGCTTTTACTGTTATTCAATCGGCAGGTAGAGAGAATATTTCGTTTTAGATCCTGTATAAGGGTGATAAACCTCAAAGCCAAAGCTGTCTACGGGAGTATATCCCTTTTCCTTTATCCATTTATGCAAGTAAGGATAAGGGTCAAAGTCGTGGACGGACGGGTCATATTCTATAACAGCATACGTGTGAGCCGGGATCGTTTTCGTAATCATATCTTGCGGGATCTTCTCATAGCTATCCACTTCTACAGCAGCAATCCAATAGAAAGACTCAGTGTCTTCATTCCAATTAGGAGGATCTACAAACATTCCGATGGAACAAGGGCGGTTAATGCGGTTTTTTACTTCATGAAGCTTAGAAGTATGAAAACGCTCCATCAATCTGGGAATTTTAACATTCCTCTCGTCCATCATCGTCTGACAATACGTACCGACTACCTTGAAGTTGGACTTTTTCACGACCTTAGGTTCTACAGCCGTTGAAATTTGTTCACTCATTCTATGAGCCACTCCTTTATGATTTTAGTCACTCTCCCTGACTACTTCCACACGAAAGATCGTATTCCTTGTTGAAATGTTGGATTCGATTTTATTCGTAGTATTTCGCTAAAATCTTTCCCAGACACAGGATACAGGAGTAGAAAATCCTCATTGACTATCATAGTATAGGACCCTGGCATTTTATGACGAGTTTATGAAATTTTTTATTGGAAACCAATAACTGCCTGAAGGATAGCTTTCTGTACATGCATACGGTTCTCAGCCTGCGTGAAGACTTTAGAGTGTTTACCGTCGATTACCGGAGCCGACACCTCCTCGCCGCGATGAGCTGGAAGACAGTGAAGGAAGGTCACGTCAGTTTGTGCTTTATTTAAAAGCTTTTCGTTAACTTGATAGCCTTGAAAAGCCTTATAACGATCATCAAATTCTTCTTCCTGTCCCATACTTGTCCAAACGTCTGTATAAATAACATCTGCATCTATTACAGCTGTCGAAGGGTCATTCACTAAGGTAACCGAACCGTTATGCTGATGGGCTATTTTCTTCGATTTTTCTACAATTCCCTGATCCGGTTCATAACCTTCCGGGGTAACGATGACAAATTCCATTCCCATCATTGCCGCTATGATCATTAAAGAATGGGCCACATTATTTCCGTCTCCGATATAAACCAATTTTACACCACAGAGACGTCCTTTCTCCTCAAGAATGGTAAACACGTCGGCTAACGCCTGACAGGGGTGATAAATATCACAAAGCCCATTAATCACGGGAACAGATGCATGATCCCCAAGCTCTTTTAGTTTTTCATGAGAGGTTGTACGGAACATGATCGCATCTACATAGCCGGAAAGCACTTTAGCCGTGTCAGCAATCGTTTCCCCACGTCCGATTTGAATATCTCTTGAGTTCAAATATAAAGCATGCCCCCCGAGCTGAACCATTCCTACTTCAAAGGAAACACGCGTACGGGTTGATGACTTTTCAAACACCATTGCCAGGGTCTTCCCAGCTAATGATTTGGAGTGTGGATTTTCTTTCAGGTATTGAGCCTGGGCAAGCAAATTAGAAATTTCCGATTGATTAAAATCAAGCCAGGTCAACACGTTCTTCCCTACAAGCGATTCATTTGTAAACGTCATTTGTTCCATTAAATTCATCTTATCGCACTCCTTCTGTTATATTGCCGGGCAATGGAGTCGGCTCAGTATTCTTAATGGTTAAGGATTGTAAATAGGCGTCAAAAGTGGAGGGTTCACTGAATACCGTAATCCCATACTTTAAAGCTTGAATCCTTTTCTCTTTAGCAGCAGGAGTTACTTGATCATTCACGTAAATGGCTGCTTCATCAGTCTGGATCCACTCTTCAAACGTTTGTTTCTTCCGGTCTTCATCCTCATTATCTGCATCTATAAAACAGGCTTCCGGGTGTAACTGAATATCAGGAAGATGAGAAAAGACTTTAGCCAAAGCCTCTGCCACTGTGCTTCCAAGACACATCCCTTCTCCTGTTGACTGCATATTCGCACCCAGTTTATGGTCAATTTCCGGAAGAGCATGAGAAGAGAATAACGGATATTTAACAGCAACATGACTCCACGAAGGAGCAGGAACGGTGGCAAGGTCACATGCTGGATCTTCAATTAGCAGGCGTACCGCCAGGTCAACCAGCGAAATGCCTGAAACTTTACTAATAATAGGAACGGTTCGGCTGGATCTTGGGTTTACTTCCAGTACATATACATTCTCTCCGCTCCATAAAAATTGAATGTTCATAATTCCTTTGTATTTGGAGTGGCGAACAATTTTCTCGCTATACTCCGTTACAGCTTCCTTCACATAGGCAGGCAGTGATGACGGAAAAACCGCCATACTGTCTCCGGAGTGTACCCCTGCCGGTTCAATGTGCTCCATAACTTCTGGAATGAAGATACGTTCTCCATCAGCAACCAAATCAACCTCTACTTCTTTTCCAGTCATAAATTGATCCAGCACGATCGGATAATGGCGATCATCTGTGTCCTGAAGCGCTTGTTTAAGCTCCTTTTCATTATTGACCTTAACCATACCCTGACCGCCGATTACATAGGATGGACGGCACAGAATAGGATAAGAATAATGACTGGCAGTCTCTAGAGCCTCATTTTTTGTATGACAGGTACTGCCTTCAACATGAGGGATGTTCAATTCTTTTAAGCTGGAGTAAAAACGGTCACGGTCCTCCAGTCCATCCAGCATATCCGTACTGACTCCCGCCAGAGGAATGCCGGCCTCTTCCAGCTCTTCTGCCATATTGATCGCTGTCTGCCCCCCAAATTGGGTGAAAACGAGGTCAATATCCTCGTGCTCCACAATAGATGCAATAACTTCTTTCTGGATGGGATCAAAGTAAAGCCGATCGGCAGTTTCATAATCCGTACTGACTGTTTCAGGATTGTTGTTGATCATGACTGTAGTCCAACCAGCGGCCTGAAGGCTTTCGATAGCCTTAACAGCGCTATAATCAAACTCTACTCCCTGCCCGATACGGATGGGGCCGGAGCCAATAATCAATGCCTTTTTGCTGCCTTTCAAAGGCTCGATCTCATTGACACCTGCATACGTGCTGTAAACGTAATTCGTAGCTGCTTCGAATTCAGCTGCACAGGTGTCGACCATTTTAAAAGCAGGAACAAGTCCATAGTTATTTCTTACAGCTGCTACTTTATTCTCTTCGCACCCTAAAAAGTCAGCTATAGATTGATCTGTAAAACTGTACAGTTTGGCAAGCTTAAGAACGCCTTCTGGAATAGACTCAATGGTATAACTGGCTAAAGTATTCTCCATCTCCACCAGGTTCTGCAGTACATTCAAGAAAAATAAATCTATATGAGTGCTTTTGTGTATGTTTTCAATACTTTCACCCTGACGGAGCAGCTCTAATATTGCGAAATAACGCAGGTCTGTAGGCTGAGTGAGATGTTTATCCAGATCAGTAAGAGGAGGGATCACAGTATCCAACGACTGAACCGCTTTTTGGAAGGCTCCTTCCAGTGTACGGTCTATCGCCATGACTTCTCCTGTTGCTCTCATTTTAGTGCCGAGCTTCCGATCAGCTTCCGAAAACTTATCAAACGGCCACCTTGGAAATTTAACCACTGTATAATCCAGTGCTGGTTCAAAACTCGCGTACGTATGACCGGTAAGTGGATTTTGCAGCTGATCCAGCGTGTACCCGAGCGCCACTTTCGTTGCAAGTTTGGCGATTGGATAGCCTGTAGCTTTAGATGCAAGTGCGGAGGACCGGCTGACACGGGGATTAACCTCAATCACATAGTACTTCTTACTGTCGGGGTCTAGTGCGAGCTGCACATTACACCCTCCAATTACATCTAACGCTGAAACAATATCAAATGATGCAGTACGAAGCATTTGATATTCTTGATCCGATAGTGTCTGCGAAGGAGCTGTGACAATCGAATCACCCGTGTGAACGCCTACAGGATCAAAGTTCTCCATATTGCAAACGGAAATACAGGTTCCATTCGTGTCTCTCATAATTTCATACTCGATTTCTTTGAATCCGGCGATGCTTTTTTCAATGATTACCTGATGAATGGGGGAAGCTTTCAACCCGTTATGAATCAGCTCATTCAGCTCTGCTTCCGTCTCAGCAATTCCACCCCCTCTGCCTCCGAGCGTATAAGCCGGACGACTGATGACTGGATATCCTACTTGATCAGCAAATTGCTTCGCTTCCGATACAGATACGATCACTTGACTCTCAGGTACCGGTTGGTTAAGTTCGCTCATTAATTCCCGAAAGAGTTCGCGGTCTTCTCCCTTTTGAATCGATTCCACACTGGTTCCGAGCAGTTCCACATTGTATTTCTTAAGGACCTCTGCTTTATCCAGCTCTACGGCTAAGTTCAGTGCGGTCTGCCCGCCAAGACCTGCCAGCAGTGCTTCTGGTCTTTCTTTCTCAATGATCGCGGTAAGACTTGGCACGGTTAATGGTTCACAATAAACGGTATCTGCCACTGTGTGGTCTGTCATAATCGTGGCAGGATTGTTGTTAACAAGGACCACCTCATACCCTTCTTCACGGAGAGCAAGGCATCCCTGTGTGCCTGAATAGTCAAACTCTGCCGCCTGCCCAATTATGATAGGCCCTGATCCAACCACTAGTATTTTTTTAGACATGGACTTCCTCTCCCTTCTTGTTAGTTATGAGCGATATAAAGTGTTCAAATAACCATTCGGCATCGGCAGGTCCAGGATGGGCTTCTGGATGGAATTGCACCGAAAGGATCGGTTTTTGAGAATGCTCCAGACCTTCAATGGAACCATCATTCACATTTAGGAAACGCTTGGATAACGGAGTAGAAAGTAAGCTTTCTTCATCCACCACGTAATTATGATTTTGTGAAGACATAAAAACCTTTCCTGTTACGTCATCCTTAACCGGATGATTCGCGCCACGGTGACCGAAGGACAATTTATGAGTATCCGCTCCATAAGCAAGAGCAATAATCTGATGCCCCATACATATGCCAAAGGAAGGCAGAGATTCAAGGAGGCTTTTAATATCTGAAAGATGTTCCTGTGCATCCTTTGGATCTCCCGGACCATTCGAAAGAACAAGTCCATCAAGGGATAAACCCTGTAGTTGATGGGCTTTTGAAAAAGGTACCGTGGTGACTTTAATACCCCGGTTAAGAAATGAGGACAGAATAGATTTTTTCCATCCAAAGTCTATTAATCCAATATGCACATCCCCTTCACCAAACTCCTCAATGTCTTTGTTTTCAGTTTGATAGATTTGCCCGGTCTTTGGTTTTAGAAAATGAACTTCTGTTTTATCTGAAACAACTGCTTGTCTTGTACCATCCTTTCTTATCGCCTTTGTAACTTCTCTAGTATCCACTTTTGTTATGAAAGGCACCTGGTTGGCATCTAAATATTCGCTTAAGGAAATCGAAGCTTCGTGATGAGACGTCTGGTTTGCACAGTGGAACATAACTACACCACTCACCTGAATTTCCTTACTCTCCGAATCTATATCGTTGATCCCGTAATTGCCGATTAAGGGGTAAGTAAAGACAACGATCTGATCTTTATAAGAAGGATCAGTCAATACTTCTTGATAACCCGTCATACCAGTGAAAAATACAATTTCGCCCTGTACGTCTTCTCCCCAAGTGCTGGAGACTTCTCCTTCGAACGATTGACCATTTTGTAAATGAAGATAACCCTGCATACTCTCACCCCATCATTATGAATAATTATAATATACGTTGTATTTTTATACAACAATGAGTTGAAAAAGACGGTGTTCCCCATTTGGGCTTCACCGCACTTTAACAAATTAAGCGTTTTGTAAATCTTTAAACTGTTCTTGCAGCACCTTGCTGAGTGTTTGTATAGCTGATGACATCTCATCATACGTTACATTTAGTGGCGGAAGCAGTCGTATAACTTGCGGGCCGGCCAGGACAGCAAGCATTCCTTCCTCTCTCAATGCATGAATGATCGGCATGGCTTCCTTCTGAAGCTCTATACCTATCATCATCCCCCTGCCTCTCACTTCTTTTACAACGTTCAGCGGCTTCAAGGAGTTTGTCAGCTCCTCTTTTAAATAATGGCCTTTCTCTTCTACTTCACTTAAAAACGAATCGTTGAAGATCTTTTCCAGAGTGGCATTAACCGCTGCTGCTGCAAGAGGATTTCCTCCGAATGTTGTTCCGTGGGAGCCAGCCGAGAAGGTTTCAGAAAGCTTTGCTTTACCCAGCATAGCACCAACTGGAAATCCACTGCCAAGACCTTTTGCGGAAGAAACAATATCAGGATCCAAATTAAAATGCTGATAAGCAAATGGTTTGCCTGTTCTTCCAATACCAGTCTGTACTTCATCGATAATAAGCAGGGCCCCAAGATCGCGGCACTTACTTTCAACAGCCTCAAGGAATTCAGCCGTACCCGGAACCACTCCACCTTCTCCCTGTATAACTTCTACCATGATCGCAGCTACCTGGTCATCTCCCAGCTGTTCCACAGCCTTTTTGTCGTTATAAGGAAGATATTCAAAAGTAGGAAGCAGCGCGCCAAAACCTTTTTGAATTTTTTCCTGTCCAGTCGCACTCATCGTGGCAAATGTTCTACCATGAAAGGACTGCTTAAATGTAATAATTTTTTCCTTACCGGTGTACTTACGAGCTATTTTAATAGCCGCTTCATTAGCTTCAGCTCCGCTGTTACAAAAGAAAACATGGTCGAGGTCGGTGGGTGCCACCAGCCGTTCAGCAGCTTCTTCCTGAGAAGGAAGCTGATAGAGGTTGGACACATGCCAGAGCTGATCCAGTTGTTTTTGTAAAGCGCTTTGCACTTCTTCAGGTCTGTGTCCGAGATTGCACACTGCAATACCTGAGACAAAATCTAAATAGTCCTTGCCTTGATCGTCTGTTACCGTCGTGCCTGATCCGGAAACCAATGTCAGTGGAAACCGGTTATAAGTTGGAAATAGACTCATTCCGCTCTCTCCTTTACTGTGGCCCGGATCTTCGTGCCTTTCATACGGTCTCCCTGTATTAAGGCATCTTCACCACTAACAATCATGACTTCTTGTAAATGTTCAGATAAAGCCGCCATGGCCGATTGCACTTTTGGAATCATTCCGCCATAAATACATCCACCGCTGATCAAGGATTCAATTTCTTCCGGGCTTGTTTCTTTTATTACTTCATCCTCACTAATAATACCTGGTACATCTGTAACAAATAACAATTTTTCTGCTTGCATGGCTTTGGCAATTGCTGCTGCTGCAAGATCAGCGTTAATATTTACAGTCTGTCCGTTGTCTGTCTTTCCTAATGGAGCCACTACAGGAAGATATCCTGCCTGCATACAATTATAAAGAAGGTCCGTTTTCACTTCTTCCACTTGTCCAACAAACCCTAAGTCTTCCTGGTTTACGTAACTGGCTGTAAGTAAGGAAGCGTCGCAGCCTTTTAACCCAACGGGAAGAATATTCTGCCTGGCTAAAGCGGACGTAATCTGGGCGTTCACCTTTCCGCCAAGTACCATCTCCACCACTTCGAGGGTTTCCTTCGTCGTCTTTCTAAGACCTTCGTGAAATTCTCCTTCGATATCCATTCGTCCGAGTAGGGCAGTAATAGCCGGGCCACCTCCATGCACGATTAGACAATGGTAATGTTTGAGGAGTCCGTGAAAGCTTTCATAAAACTCTTCAGTTAAGCGTTCGATCATACTTCCACCAAGCTTAATAACAATAACCGGCTTGTCGTTACGTACGGTAGCTTGCGTTGATTCTGACATAGTCATAGGTCAAGTCACACCCCCAGGCCGTGCCCTTACCATCCCCTTCGTTCAGATGGATGGACAGTGTCACTTCTTCATTATCCAGATCTTCAACGGCCTGCTCTTCTGAAAAAGGACAAGGAGTGCCGTTACTAAATACGAGCTGCTCTTCAATATAAATATCACACGCATCTGCATCAACCTGAGCTTCACTATGACCAATAGCTCCGACAATACGTCCCCAATTGGCGTCTAAACCATATACCGCTGTTTTCACCAGACTGGAGCCCACTACTTTTTTCGCAATGATACGTGCTTCCTTATCTGAGTTCGCCCCAGAGACGTTTACTTCAATCAGCTTCGTAGCTCCCTCTCCGTCCTTAGCAATTTGCTTAGCTAAATCTTCACAGACAAGCTGAAGTCCGTACTGAAAACCATCCCAGTCGGGATGCTGTTCACTTAACGATTCATGATCTACATACCCATTAGCCATAGCAAGTACCATATCGTTGGTTGAGGTTTCCCCGTCTACGGTAATTTGGTTAAACGAGCGCTCAATCGATTGGCTGAGCGCTTTTTGCAGTAACTCAGGCTCAATCGTGGCATCGGTGGTAATAAAACCAAGCATGGTAGCCATATTAGGGTGAATCATCCCTGAACCTTTAGCTGCACCCCCGATGGTCACCGTTTTTCCTTCTACTTCCAATTGATAACAAGCTGTTTTCTCACATTTGTCGGTTGTAAGAATAGATCTTTGAAAATCCGATGCCCCATTTTTTGTGACTTCAATGGTTTCGCATCCGTAGGTTATTTTCTCCATAGGAAGTTGTTCTCCAATTACACCGGTAGAAGCTACAGCTACATATTCTTCTGGAAAATGAAATCGTTCAGCAATCATTTTTCTCATTTCATATGCATTTTTCAAGCCTTCTTTGCCAGTACAGGCATTGGCTACGGCACTATTAATAACGAGAGCCTGAATCTTTCCTTCCTTTTCAATACTCTCTTGCGTCACTTTTAGTGGAGGTGCCTGAAAATGGCTCTGCGTGTAGACAGCTGCTGCAGAAGCAGGAGTATCACTGACCAATAATCCAAAATCTTTCTTCTTATAACGCAGCCCGCTGTGTATGCCGCCTGATTGGAACCCTCCTGGTGTCAGCAGTGTGCCGCTTTCCACTTTCTCAACCTTTTGATGCAAATTCGTAGTTTGGACCAAACCAACTCTCCCTTTCTTCTTTATGGGTAAACAGGTAAATCAGGAAGCCCTGTCTTTTCCTCATATTGAAATAATAGATTCATATTTTGTACAGCTTGACTGGCGGCACCTTTCATAAGATTATCAATGACAGCTACAATCGTTACCCGATTGGTTCTTGGATCGAGCGTGATCCCAATATCACAGTAATTTGAACCATACACATCTTTAGTGCCCGGGAACTGCCCTTCCTTTCTTAACCTTACAAAAGGCTCCTCAGCATAGCAGCTCTCATAATAGCTCTTCAGTTCCTCAAGCGTCTGGTTCTCTTTTAAAGTTAAATAAATAGTGGCCATGATTCCTCTCGTCATGGGTACAAGATGAGTGGAGAAGGTAACTGGAACTGTTTCCGGACTCCATTCCGTCAGCTGTTGTTCAATTTCAGGTATATGCTGATGCTGATTTACTTTATAAATCTGAAAGTTTTCTTGTAGGTGAGCAAAATGAGTAATGGCCCCGGGGTTCTTACCGGCACCTGATACTCCTGTTTTCGCATCAATAATGATCGAAGATGGATCAACTATTCCCTCCGATACAAGGGGACCCAGACCTAGTAAAGCCGCTGTTGGAAAACAACCCGGATTCGCAATTAAATCAGCCGACTGGATGGCTTCTTTGTTCCATTCGGGAAGTCCGTAAGCAGATTTCTCCAGAATAGAGGATGATGCAGATTCCTTCTTATACCATTTCGTATAAGCGGATCCATCCTTTAATCGTAAATCTCCGGATAAGTCGATGACTTTTGCCTTACCTCCAAGCAGCTCAGGAGTTAATTGTGTAGATACTCCTGCTGGCGTTGCTAAGAAAATAACGTCTAATTCTTCCTTCATTTCATCAGGTTTCAACTCTTCTAATCTATGATTTTGTTCCGTGCTCATTTGCGGATAAATAGAAGTGAATTCCTCTCCAGCATTAGAAGAAGAAAATAAGATTACTTGTTTAATGTGGGGATGTGAGTTAAGCAGGCGAAATAGTTCAACTCCGCCATAACCGGTAGCCCCTATGATTCCTGCTTTCAATTGAAAACCACCCTTATGTATATTTATGTTTAACTCTGTATATTTACAATATTATTAACCCTTATAAGGTATATGTCAATAGATTTATACGATATATTGTATATTTATCAAAATCTTAATCTTCATTTATGACTATACAAAGGCAATACTTAACTTAAAAAATGCCTGGACGATGCGTTGTGAATTCACCGCCCTGACTTTTATTTCATGTTCATAGTTTTGCATCTTTATGAACGGCTTAGCTTTTCTAATAAGACTTTCTCCTGCTCAGGATTTAACCCTGCATGATTCAAAGTTCCTCTATAGTTTCTGTACCACTCATATGTGTCACGGATGGTTTCTTCAACAGCACGAAAACGTAGTCCCTTCTCAATTGCTTTTGTACAATCTATTCCGAAATCACCCTGGGTAGGTACCCAGAGCGGAAGCTCGATCCAAGGTTTAACGTTTTCTTTCAAAAGGAACGACTCATCTGCCCATACAGGTCTGGCTTCAGGATTAAGTACTGTTTGACAAGAATAGATGAGGCCTTCCATCGTCAGCTTTTCTCGTGGACCGTTTGTATTAAAAACTCCAGTTTCCTGATGCTCAATCATTTGGACAATCCACTTTGATAAATCACGTACATCAATGAATTGAATTTTTTTATCTTTTGGCTCCGGTACGATAAAAGCCTCTCCTGCTTCTACACGAACTGGCCAATATGTAAATCGGTCTGTCGGGTCGTCCGGCCCGACGATCAATCCCGGTCTAATAATGAGAGAACGGCTTTCACTCATTATTTCTTTCACTGCCATTTCACTATGGAACTTTAAAGGTCCATAATACTCATTGGCCGCCCTGCCTTTTACACCTTTAGTTGCACGGTCCAGTTCATTATCTGTTAAGGTAGATACTTCACCGCTCTCATCAAGATGATCCTGGTCCGTCAGATGTTTGTAAACGGACATGCTGGATATGTAAGCATACAGATGAACCTGATCTTTTAATACCTCGGCGGATTGTTTAACAATTTCAGGCAAGTATCCACATGTATCGATAACAGCGTCCCAATGCTGGCCTTTTAACTTCTTTAAATCATCCAGATTTTCGCGATCCCCAATTATTTTTTCTGTCTCTTTAAAGAAATCTGGATTGGTTTTGCCTCTATTAAATAAAGTAACTTCATGATTACGTTCTAATGCGCTTTCAACAATCGACTTACCAACAAATTGCGTTCCTCCAATAACTAACAGTTTCATAAAATGGACTCCCTTACTATTCAACTTTGTCATCTTAAAAATTACTGCTGATATTACACAAGAGGATTATTCCACTACTATATTTAAAAACACTTCTTAAAATATTGGAGATTATATTACTTTAATAATGATTCCATATTCATTTGTAAAAATCCTTCATAAATTGAATTTATTATAAAAATTATAAAGTTAAATTGTCTAAAGTTAATCAAAAAAAACACTCTTAAACAGCTGATGTTCAAGAGTGTTGAGGTTTATTATATATTATTTAAACATTTCCAGTAAATGACTGAAAAATTCCATTTTCGTCAATTGAATAGACTTCGCGTCCCGCTAAATGGTTGATAATCACTTTATTGCGATGAACGGATAAACCCAAGTTAGTCGAACCGACGCCATGAGTATGGGAAATACCGCTATGGACATAAATTTCATTTTCCGTATTTTTATTCAAAAGCATACGATAATCAGCACTTACTTTATAACGCCCTTGCTCGTCCCACTGAAGAAAATCTTCGAGCTGATGAATGAAATCAGGTACATAGGGCTTGTACCCGGTAGCAGCAATAACAACGTCTGTCTCATGAGTGAATGCTTCGTTCTTTTGCCAATGCAGACAATCAAGCTCATAGCCGCCATTAGCTTTTTCCCGAATACCTTTTACTTCACTGAGTACTCGAATACCAACATCGAGCTCCTCTTGCCCAACAGAAAATTCATAGAGCAAATTATATATGTCATTAATTGTATGGTTACTTATCCCTTTATAATACAATCCCTGCTCAGCAAAGATTTCGTCTTTCTGATCCTGAGGAAGTTGGTAGAAGTAATTCACATAGTCCGGGGAAAAATGCTCTAAGCTTAGCTTTGATTCCTCCATAGATTCAAAGCCCGGGGAACGTGTGATCCAGTCCAATCGAAAGCCGCAGTCGCGCTGTTCCTTCAGTAATTCTCTGAAAGTTTCAGCCGCACTCTGCCCAGATCCAACTACTGTAATTGAGCCGGCCTTGCGGCAACGCTCCTGATTTGCTAGAAATTCAGACGTGTGGAACACATCTTCTGACGGAAGATTTTGGAACGATTTCGGTAAAACGGGCACACTGCCGGTTCCAAGTACGAGATTTCTCGAACGATAAACTTCCTGTTCTCCCGTTTTAAGGTTGTTCACAGCCACTTCATAATATTCTTCATTTTCTTTCACATGACGAATGTTGGATACCCGTCTGCCAAATTTACAGCTGTCCAGCTGATGAGCAACCCATTGACAGTAATCATTGTACTCTCTTCTGGGAATATCCAAACGCTGCAGGAAATAAAACTGGTACATTCGATCATTTTTACTGATGTAGTTTAAAAAACTGTATTTGCTCGTAGGGTCTGCCATTGTTACCAGGTCAGCTATAAAAGGAACCTGCATCTTCGTCCCCTCAATCAACATCCCAGGATGCCAATCGAATTTATCATTTTGTTCAAAAAACAAGGGTTCTATGGTATCGATATCATCCAGTAAAGCCGCCAAGCTTAAATTGAATGGTCCAACGCCTACCCCGATTAAGTCATACATTTTCTCTGGTTGCTCCATCATCTCACTACTCCTTTTTCTGAAAAGACCTGCATTTCAGAAATCATTACATTACTTTTATGTTACCATAATCCCACCATAATATAATAGTTGTCTCCAAATGAGAGCTACGAAAAGAAGGAATGATTTCATGAATTCTGTAATACTGAAAAAAGTTCAGAATCGAAACGGTTACATGTCTTATCTATTATTAGCAGATGAAAGCGAAGATATCATTAACGGATATATTAATGAAGGTGAACTGTATGTCATTCAGTTCGACAATAAAGAAGTGGGTGTGGTTCTTTTCACTTTCCCATCGTTCGATACAGTAGAAATTAAAAATATAGCCATAACTGAAATAGCAAGAGGACATGGGATCGGTAAGTAGGCTATTCAGCAGGCTGTACATATTTTTTCTAAACGGCATTATGCACGGTTAATTGTAGGAACAGCGAATTCAAGCCTGGGCAACCTGGCCTTTTATCAAAAAGTGGGATTTCGATTTTATGAGATCAGAAGAGACTTTTTCATCAATTACCCCTCTCCTGTTTTCGAAAACGGCCTCCAGGCTCTTGATATGGTGGTGTTTGAAAGAACGTTACGGATTTCATGACTGAATCTAAAATAAACGAGGAAACGAAGAGTCCGTTACTATCAGGACTCTTTTTTTAAAGGCTTTTTAAGGATGGGCTCTTTGGTTCTCCTAAACATGACTTATGATGTTCTGTAAGAAGCTTATTGCACAATAGGGTCGGATTGTTGAAGACTCAGTTTCGAGATAAATCGAGGTCCGTTACTTAATATAGAGGAGGGGTGGCTGCGGAAACAACTCGCTTTCCTGCGGGGGAACTGGCAAGCCTCCTCGCTCGTTTCACTCTCTGTGGGGTCTCGCCTAGCTCCTTCTCCCGCGGGAGTCTCGTCGTTTCCTTCGCCACCCTATGATTGAAGAGTGG
>NZ_JBAPTY010000252.1:0-4579 GCF_049282395.1 Halobacillus sp.
TCAAACTGTATATGATGTGGTGGTGAAGGCGAAGAGGTCACACCTGTTCCCATGCCGAACACAGAAGTTAAGCTCTTCAGCGCCGATGGTAGTCGGGTCGATCCCCGTGAGAGTAGGACGCCGCCACATTGTATCAATTTTATAGTGAGAATATATTTTCCTGAACTTGGGGATAATATAAGTAACTCTTACAAATTAGTATATTTTATGGGAATGTTAGTAAGTTTCCCACACTATCGCGGGGTAGAGCAGTCTGGTAGCTCGTCGGGCTCATAACCCGGAGGTCGCAGGTTCAAATCCTGCCCCCGCAACCAATTAATATTGATGTACTACGTCGAACTTACTTCCTCATTCATCAATAATGGTAGTACTGAAAAGTGCAACCAAATTATTTCAACTTACTACTTTGATAAACTTCATGTAACGATGATCCAATTTCAACTACTTTGCTTTAGTTGATTTTTTTAAATTTAATACATATATTTGCCTTTACTGGTCCGGTAGTTCAGTTGGTTAGAATGCCTGCCTGTCACGCAGGAGGTCGCGGGTTCGAGTCCCGTCCGGACCGCCACTTTAAAATTAATTTTCCAACCTTAGGAATCATTCCTAAGGTTTTTATTATGGAATTTTTTATAAAAGGTCTTCTATTGGTATAATAGTTAGAAGGAGTTATGCTACTTAGGAGGCAGAACATGGACGAATTTCAATTTATTCAATCAATCCAGCCTAGTTACTATCGTCAGTCCACGCTAGTTAAAGGGGTGAGTGATGATGCAGCGGTGTTTAGACCTACAGACAAGGATGTGGTTACTGCTGTAGATACGATGGTGGAAGGGATTCATTTTTCAAGAAAAACGATGGAGCCGTATCATATTGGGTATCGCGTGCTGGCAGCAAACTTAAGTGATTTAGCTGCGATGGCCAGTTCTCCAGCTTTTTATCTGGTTTCAATCGTGATTCCGGAAGGGTGGAGCGAACAGGAACTGAAGGAGCTCTACACAGGCATGCAGGATTTAGCTTCTCTCTATCAGATGGATTTGATTGGAGGAGACACCGTGTCTGGAAGTGAGTTGTCCATCTCGATTACAGTAATCGGTTATGTGGAGAAAGACAGAGCGAGATATAGATCGCAGGCGGAGCCCGGAGATGTTGTATTTGCGACAGGTACCCTGGGAGATTCAAGAGCCGGGTTGGAGATTCTTCTCAACGGTTTATCTGGTGAATCTGCAGAGAAATTCTTTATTGAAAGACATCGGACGCCTGATCCACGAGTGTTCTTTGCGCTTGAACTTGAGGCGATTCCAAGAGTCGCTCTTAATGATATTAGTGATGGAGTGGCTAATGAAGCAAATGAAATAGTTGAAGCGTCTCTTGTCGATTCACATCTGGATATGGACAAACTCCCTTTCAAATCCTCTATAAAAGATCTTTTTCCAGATACATATAAAGATTGGATCCTTTCCGGAGGAGAAGACTTTGAGCTGGTTGGAACGGTCGAGGAATCCTTGTGGCCGAAAGTACAGCAGGCAGCAAAAAAGACGGGAGTAAAGGTAAGCAAGATTGGATCCGTGCAGGCTATGAAGAAAAAAGATCCTCACGTATATTTACATGAAGGTGGAAAGAAGAACGTACTAACGAAGTCAGGGTACACACATTTAAAGACAAAGGGTGAGTAGATGGCCGTATATCAATGGAAAAGTTCTTCTCCTGAGGAAACGATGGCTTTTGCTGAGAAGCTGGGTCATCGACTTCGTAAGGGAGATGTATTAACATTAGAAGGTGACTTAGGCGCAGGTAAGACAACTTTTACAAAGGGACTGGGCTTAGGCCTGGGGGTGAAGCGCACGATTAATAGTCCAACGTTTACTATTATGAAGGAATACATGGGGCGTCTGCCTTTTTATCATATGGATGTCTATCGCCTTGAAGATAGTGATGAAGATTTAGGATTTGAAGAGTTTTTTGAAGGGGACGGCGTATGTGTCGTAGAATGGGCGCATTACATTGAGGAATTTCTCCCTGAAGAGCGTCTGGATATAACAATTTCGTATGATAGCGAATCCAGCCGGACCATTTCTCTTAAAACTTCTTCGGCTCATTTTGACGAGGTTTGTAAGGAGATTATTAAATGAACATTTTATCAATTGACACTTCTAATTATGTAATGGGAGTAGCCGTCGTAAAAAACGGCACGGTGATAGGCGAATATACGACGAATATAAAAAAGAACCACTCGATCCGTCTGATGCCCGCGATTGACCATCTAATGAAGGAAACCAATACGCGGCCGGAGGAACTGGACAGGATTGCAGTAGCGCAAGGGCCTGGATCTTATACAGGCGTTAGGATTGGTTTAACGACAGCTAAGACAATGGCATGGGCACTGGATATACCGGTTGTAGGAGTTTCAAGCCTCGAAGCCGTAGCTGGACAAGGTTTATTTTTTGACGGGTATCTATGTCCTTTTTTTGATGCCAGACGTGGACGCGTGTACACTGGGCTTTACAATAATAGGATGGAGATTGTAAAACCGGAGACAAACGTTTCGATGGAAGACTGGTTAAAAGAAGTACAAAGCCTTGATAAGCCGATTTTATTCTTGAGTCAGGATATACAGGTTTACGAAGATATGGTCAGAGACACGTTAGGAGAACAGGCTGTTATCCCCGCTGGTCCTTACCACTTTGCCAGACCTTCGCTCATTGCTTTTGCAGCTCAAAGAAAAGAACCTGACAGCCTTCATGAACTGGTTCCTAATTATTTACGCCTGCCGGAAGCAGAAGCTAAATGGCTGGCTCAGCAGGAGAAGTAAGATGACTTCTATACGTGAAATGACTTTAGAGGATATAGATGAAGTGATGGAAGTGGAACGGGCTTCCTTTGCCGTTCCCTGGTCAGAAGGTACGTTTCGGCAGGAAGTAGAGGATAACCCGTACGCACATTATTATGTGTTTGAGAAAGATGATCATGTGGTGGGTTACTGCGGGCTTTGGCTCGTTATTGATGAAGCCCATGTTACGAATATTGCCATCCATCCAGAAGCACGCGGGAATAAATATGGGGAGCAGTTATTCAAGCATACGTGTGACGAAGCAATCCAGCATGGAGCGATTCAGTTATCATTGGAAGTAAGAGTTTCGAATACGGCTGCGCAGCATATGTATCGAAAATTCGGCTTAGTCCCAGGGGGCATCCGGAAGAGGTACTATACAGATAATGGTGAAGATGCGCTAGTCATGTGGGTGGGATTAAAATGAGTCAAGATCAGTATATCTTAGCTATTGAAACGAGCTGTGATGAGACAGCTGTAGCCATAGTTAAAAACGAAAGAGAGCTCCTCACGAACGTTGTAGCTTCTCAGATTGAAAGCCATAAACGTTTTGGGGGCGTGGTTCCTGAGATCGCGTCACGTCATCATATTGAGCAAATTACGATCACACTTGAGGAAGCTTTGAAAGAAGCAGACCTTACGATAGATGATATGGATGCCATTACGGTCACAGAAGGGCCAGGATTAGTCGGCGCGCTCCTTGTAGGGGTAAATGCGGCTAAATCCATAGCGTTTGCCAAGCAGAAGCCGCTTGTCGGTGTACATCACATTGCCGGTCATATATACGCTAATCGATTGGAGAAAGAATTCGAATTTCCATTACTTTCTCTCGTCGTTTCCGGAGGTCATACCGAGCTGATTCTTATGAGGGAGCACGGATCCTTTGAAATCATTGGAGAGACGCGTGACGATGCAGCAGGTGAAGCTTATGATAAGGTAGCTCGGACATTAAAGCTCCCTTATCCTGGCGGACCAGAAATTGACCGCCTCGCTGCAGAAGGGGAAGAGTCAATTGATTTTCCGAGAGCGTGGCTTGAACAGGGGTCTTATGACTTCAGCTTCAGCGGATTGAAATCAGCGGTGATCAATCGTCTTCACAATGCGGACCAAAAAGGTGAAACGCTAAGACCGGAGGATGTTGCTTCCAGCTTTCAGGCAAGCGTCGTGGACGTGTTATCCACAAAAGCTTACCGAGCCGCTGAAGAATACGGTGTAAAACAGCTGATTGTCGCTGGAGGGGTAGCTGCTAATAAGGGACTCCGCAAAGCTCTTGTTGATAAGTTTGAAGAATCTGAAACAGAGTTATTGATTCCTCCCATGCATTTGTGTACCGATAATGCTGCTATGATTGCTGCCGCGGGAGCCGTAGCTTATAATCAGGGACACCGCTCAGGCTGGGAGCTGAACGCTAATCCGGGCCTTGATCTAGAGCAATATGGTAATCGGAAACATTCAGTTGAAAACTCTCCTTAATATTTAAGGAGAGTTTTTTTTATGGGAAAAGATATTATGAGTTATACACAAATGTATATTTATACTGTTGATAAGTTAAGAGACTCCTATTAACAAAGATAAAGAAAACGGTACCAAAAATGTGGATAAAATTTCGGTTTTCTGTGGATAATGTGTATAAACCTGTTGAGAACTATTAAAAACAGTGCACAACTGTTGAAAAGTATGTGGATAAACTGTATTCAACCATACAGACTTATACAAGAGTGATATGGATAAAAATAGGCACCTCAGGTC
>NZ_JBAPTY010000253.1:0-1672 GCF_049282395.1 Halobacillus sp.
CTTTCTAACGCTTTCATATTACTACCCATATTTAAATTGTTTAATTTAAAGTTATATCCTTTATCTTCTAGAATGACTTTCCACATATTTGTTACAGCAATGTTTTCAGCCCAGTTAACTTGACCAATCGTTAATTCTTTATTCTTTGCTTCTGATTCTGTACCTGTCTGTTCACTCTCTGCTTCCTCACTATTGCTTCCGCATGCGGCCAGTACAGCAAGCATTAGAATCGCTAAAATAAAACTAAGTTCTTTTTTCCACTTGTGCATATTGAAAACTCCCCTTTGTTGTTATTTATTTTAATTTTTTACGAGTTGTAAAAAAATTAAATACGTTAAGAATTTTTTTAACATAAAGGCGTAAGGAATCCATTTCTTTCTTAGAAAGAGTGGAGGATTCCTATAACCAGGCAGTCCATATTTTTTATATAGACTGCCTGAGACTTTTCTTTTCCCTTAGTCTTGTGGGTCCTTCGGCAGGAATTCAAATATCTTACCACTTCTTATACTTTCAACTAAGTCATTCAGCCAGTGATAATATGTTTTCGATTCTTCTAATTGATCATAGTATTTCTTTGCGTTTGCAACAATATCTGGTGTACTGCTGGAATCTTTTATAACATCAATAAAATCTTCCTGCGCTTCTTCAATGGCTTCCAAATTCATTTTAGCTTCGCGTTCCCACATCTGACAATAAAACGCCATAAAGGAACGGAAGAAGTTTTTCTCAGCTGCATACGTATGTTTCCGTGAGCCACGTGTAAATGTTTTTTTTACCATTTCTATTTCCTGAAGCCGGCGGACGCTAGTACTCATACTCGGTTTACTCATGCCGAGTTCTGTGCGCATTTCATCAAGCGTCATCTGATCTTTAAAGTACATCGTCGCATATAAATTTGCAGCAGCTGGTGTTACTCCATATAAATCCATGGTCTCTGCAATGGCGCCAATGACTTTATCTTTGGCTTCTTCTATTTTAATGCTGGGATTTTCGGTATCACTCATAAGGTCGCTCCTTCAATATAAAATAAACCTTGTTAAATTTTTATCAAATATTCTTCATGAACTTCATATTAACGTGTTCAGATGAAATGTCAAATGAGATATTAATTTATATCTACTTTAAATGTACAAATCTGCAGTATTAACAGGCATTATACTTCATTATTAATCTTACTATATTTCATGTTTGACATTATTTTGACAGCCTTAATAAGACGTGTTAGTGTTAAAAACGTTAAATAAATTCTTAATAAAGTTAATTTTACTTCAGGATTGGAGTTGATCGATATGGATTTAAAACTACAGCAATACATCAATGGAAAATGGATGGATGCGAATTCAGGAAATAAGCGCCACATTATCAATCCATTTAATCAGGAAATTATTGCAACGGTTCCTGAAGGTGATGAATCAGATGCAAAAGTAGCCATCGCTGCGGCAAGAGAAGCTTTTGATAACGGGGGATGGGCATCAACACCAGCAACTGAGCGAGGAACTATCGTAACGAGAATTGCTGAATTAATAGAAAGAGATAAAGAAGAACTGGCGTATTTAGAATCATTAGATACTGGAAAAACAGTAGAAGAAAGTCGCGGAGATATGGATGATATCGCTGGAGTGTTTCGTTATTATGGAGAACTTGCAGATAAAGATGGAGGAGAACTGATTGA
>NZ_JBAPTY010000254.1:0-1638 GCF_049282395.1 Halobacillus sp.
ATAATCATAGGCGTTTTGTATATCCTTGCCAGCATCTGGCTGACCATGGCAATAACAAAGGAGGCGATGAGTGTAGCTGGGACACTGTCGACTCCTGCCCATACTAAGGATATGTAAATGACCCAACCAATCATGCCGACGAGACCACATTTGATGATCGTATTTCTTGGCGCCTGATAGATGATTCCAAAGGCAGCTGATGCAAAAAAGCTTGCTATGGCATATTCAATCCACATAGTCATTCCTCACGATCTCTAAAATAGTGCAAACATAACAGCAATACCCGCACCAATTGCAAAGGCCGTTAAAAAAGCCTCCGCCCCCTTGGCGAGTCCTGAGATAAGATGACCTGCCATCAAATCTCTTACAGCGTTGGTGATGAGCAGACCAGGGACCAACGGCATGATTGAACCGACAACGATCTTATCAACTTCCTTCCCAATACCGAATGAAAAAAGGGAGAAGGCTGTAAAACCGATCAACAACGAAGCAACGAATTCAGCAACGAATTTAATTTCAAATAATCGAATAAAGTTAATCAATGCAATAAACCCCAGTCCTCCTGCTAAGCAGGCTGGCAGGAAATCGTACCAGCTCCCCTGAAACATGATAGTAAAGAAACCACTCGCTAACGTGGCAGAGATGATTTGCATGAGCATGGAATAGTCTGTAGGACTGGTTTCAATCTTTCTGAGCTCTTTATACGCTACGTGAGTAGACATTTCCCCACTTGCAATTTTTCTGGAGACATTATTCGCAAGGTTCACTTTCTCGAGATTTGTCTCTCGTGCCGAAACTCTTACTAATTTTGCATGGGCACCAGGGCTAATCGTAAACATAATCCCAGTAGGTGTTACATAACTTTGGGATTGATCCCGTCCGAAAGATTGGGCAATCCGCGTCATCGTATCTTCCACACGATAGGTTTCCGCTCCATTTTGTTGCATGATCTTCCCCATTAATAAACATAACTCAATCAAGTCCTCTGTACGCTCCACTCGGTCACCTCAATTCGTATTACAGTATGTTTAGTGTATCTATTCATATACTAAAAGCTTAATACCCTTTTTAAAATTTCCACAATCTCGAAACTTCTCCATTTTCTTTTGCACGACTGGCCGGATCTTAGCTCCATATTTGTTCTTAAAGGCTTCCCAATGTTGAGGTTCATCAAAGAAAAATCGTCGTAAAATATTTGTCTCCATACAAGTACAATACCACATCATCAAGAGCTGTAGTATTATCAAAAGTTATACATTCTTTACTTTGAACAAAAACTAATAAAAGAACTATCAGGAAAAGAGGTGTGCATTAGTCCCTTTCCACACCTAGGTTTCTTGAATGTATAAACCATTCGGGTATGGGGACTTTAGATATTAATAATATCTGCTATTTTTTCTGTGGGCGTTCGGAACAGTGGCAGGTCCTTAATTCAACATCAAATAGCCCTTCTTCTTCATAAAACAACTCGAATGTAATTTGTAACCCAGGCTCATATTTAAAAATAAAAGAAAAGCCTCTCAAAAGTTTATGAACTCTTGAGAGGCTTTTCAATTTAGTAGACGATTTTAAAACCAGTCAAAATCCAGTCAAATTGTTCTCAAACCCTATGTTCAAAGGGTTTTGGGCGCTATCACA
>NZ_JBAPTY010000255.1:0-4100 GCF_049282395.1 Halobacillus sp.
GACTATCAACGCCTAAGTAATATTTATCCACACTTTCGGAAGTCGTTATAGAATGAGTACACGAACTACAACAACAGGATAGAATTACTCTCCATTTATTTTCACGATCTTTATGAAGGATTCATAATCCTTACATCCACTTCACAAAATAAGAGTCAAAAGTCATCCACATGTGGAAAAAAGTCACTAACGATTTTAGTTACCCACAATTGTCCACAGACTTATGCACAATTATTGGTAATTTTCTAATATTCACAGGTTTTCCCCTGATGTAAACAGGTTATCCACAAAACTATCCACATATGCACAATTTGGGAGGGGTATATGGTAGTAGAATTTACGTTCGCCACCATATATGCTATTTATCCAGAACACTATTCACAGGCTGTGGACAAAAATATGAGGTTTTTCGACAATAAAAGAGATATCCTCAACGGTTTAAGTTTTTAAGGATACCTCTTTTTGTACGTTCTATTCTTGTGAACCAAGGGTTACGGTCGTCGTATTTTTTTCACCATCACGGTAGTACGTGATCTCAAGTTCATCTCCGGCGTCTTTCTCATTGTATAAGTATTTCCGAAGATCAATAATGTCCTTCACTTTGTTGCCATCCAGTGAAGTGATGACATCAAGTGGCTGCAATCCAGCTTTAGCTGCTGGCGACATTTGCTTAATGCTTCTTATATACAGTCCGCCTTCAACTTCCTCTGGTAAATTCAACGTACCTTCCCACTCCGAGCTTGGAACTTCATTGAGGCCATAAGCTTCGATCCCGATATAAGGACGGTTCACCTGTCCGTATTGTTCCAGTTCTTCTATAATTGGTTTAGCTGAATCAATCGGAATAGCGAATCCTATCCCTTCCACAGCCGATTGAGCAATCTTCATAGAATTAATTCCAATTAACTGTCCTTCTATATTGATTAAAGCTCCTCCGCTGTTTCCTGGATTAATGGCTGCGTCCGTTTGAATAACTTCTGCCTGCCAGTCTTCTAAGCCATCTCCATTGAAATCCTGTGGAATCGCACGCTGCTTGCCGCTGATAATTCCCTGCGTGACCGATCCGGAAAAGCGCAGTCCTAGTGGGTTTCCAATAGCGATTGCGGGCTCACCGATTTTAAGGTTTTCTGAACTTCCGAGTTCAATCGTATGCTTCACTTGATCCCCAGGCATTTTAAGAACCGACAGATCTGTAAATACATCGCTCCCGACAAGCTGAGCTTTAATTCTCGTTTCATCGGCAAGGACCACTTCGATTTCACTGG
Source organism: Halobacillus sp. (assembly GCF_049282395.1). Classification (NCBI taxonomy): domain Bacteria; kingdom Bacillati; phylum Bacillota; class Bacilli; order Caryophanales; family Bacillaceae; genus Halobacillus; species Halobacillus sp. The sequence goes on from NZ_JBAPTY010000255.1 coordinate 1,266, forward strand.
CCCCTTCGATTACGTGGTTGTTTGTCACGACATAGGCCGTTCCATCTTCCTTCTTGTAGATGACACCTGACCCTACACTGCTTTGCTGACTGGAACCATTCTGCTCCCAGAAATTCTGCTGAGATTGAAGATTGACTACACCTACGACAGACGGAGTAACTTTATCTACAACATCTGTAATTTGCGAAGTCACATCTAGCTTCACATTTTTCGTAGTATCTCCTGTGAGCCCCTGGTCATCCTCGACCAGTCCGCTGTCATCTTCAGGAATGGTAATTTCATAAGGAAGTAATTCGGTTTGAACAAGTGCTGGAAGTGCTAACAAGATTAAAACTGCACCAAGGATCACGCCTACAATGGTAGGCATGACCCAACGTCGTCGACTGTTCTTCTGCTGGGCAGCTGGGGAGTGGTCATCATAGTAACCCACGCGGCTTCACCCATCCTTTCTTCGCTCGTTTATGATCTACTCACGTATTCTTTCCTGTTTTACCAAAAATAAAACGCTGTTATACCTCATAAATCGGAGTTGCCTGTTTCGGATCCGTATCATGAAGCTCAAGGTGAGAGCCAATGTGGAATCCCCGTTCTTCTAAAATGTTTCGAACGGACATACGCGCAAGGTCCTTCATATTATTGTCCAGACTCAAGTGGGCCAGATAGATGCGCTGCGTGCGGTCCGTCAGTATATCGGTTAAGGCAAGAGCACAATCTTCATTCGAGACGTGGCCGGAATCTCCTAATATACGCCGTTTTACATTCCACGGATATCGCCCCATGCGGAGCATACTTACATCATGATTGGATTCAAAAATATAAGCGTCGGCATCTTCCACCGTTTTTTTAATTCTTTCAGATACATAGCCCAAATCCGTGACGAGGGCTACTTTTTTTCCATCCTGATGAAAGGTAAAAAACATAGGATCCGCGGCATCGTGCGAGACCGCAAATGATTCTATATCAAGCTTGCCGAACGTCTTCGTTTCTTCCATATTAAAATGAAATTTCTGATCCAATGACAATTTTCCAATATGCCCTTCCATGGCGTGCCACGTTTTTTCATTCGCATAGACAGGGAGATTATAACGTCTTGCCATAATTCCCAATCCTTTAATATGGTCGCTATGCTCATGCGTAACTAAAATTCTGGATAAGTCATTCGGATCAATATTCACTTGCTGCAATAAACTTTCGATACGCTTCCCACTTAATCCTGCATCGACTAAAATCTTTTCTTCCCCAGATTCTATATAAAAAGCATTACCTGTACTGCCTGAAGCTAGTACACTCATACGTAAAGTCATTCATTAGACACTCCATTGTTTGTTTCTTCTGTTTCCTCTGTTCCTTCTGTTTCTTCATTGCTTTTTTCATTATCTACCAGAGGGGCAGGTGTATTATTCACACTTAAATTAAAGGAGCTGTTAATCTTCTCGATAAAGGCTGACTCCTCTTCGTCAATAATCGCACCCGTTATCGCATAGACAAACAGGATCTTCTCTCCATTTACCGTCACTTTCCACGTTGGGGCAAATACTTGAGGGCCATTCTCCTCGCCGGGTACTAAATTAATGCTGTTGTAGTAACCGACCGTCATATTGGTAACCTCGTCTCCAGAGACTAAATGTTCTTCATCCATTAATCTCTGAATGACCTTACTCGGCTGAATCAACTGCGGATCCTTAGTACCGGAGCTTGATGCTTGTTCTTCTCCATCCGAGAAAGATATCAAAGTAGCAATATAGCTTGTTATTTTCCCATCCGCAACCTGAAGCATTAAGAAGCCCCCGCTATTATAAAAAATGGTGCGGTCATTTTTCTTCTGAAAAAACAGGATAACTCCTTCTTCTTTGTTCCAGTTCCAATATTCATACTGACTACTAAAAGGGACCACACGGTTTACCTGCTCCACTACATTATCTTCTGTAACTTCAATAGGCTCATTGAGTTTGCCTTTTAAAACACTGTTATTCTGTACAGCAACCGTTTGCTCGTCTCCCTCTCTTAATTCCTCGATCTGTGAAAGAATCCCCTCTGAAAATTCACTACCTGAAGAAATGGTCTGAGGAACGGACGGCACTTCGCTTGGGATGTTATCCCAGGAGACCGTAATGTTATTGTTTTCAAGCTCATCTTCAAAATCCTCAGAGTTAGCTGTAGCAATCGGACCAAGCTCCGACGCCTGCTGCTTTTCCATAAACTGATTGAGGAGAAAGATATCCAGAACTAAAAAACTAAGGATAAATAATACTTTAATTTGTCCCCATTGCATTTACACCCTTCTCCTTCCTAGGATACTTCTTCATTTTGGCTTAATTCTTCCATTTCCAGAGGAACCCAGCTTCCCGAAAGTTTAACAAACCATCCAGGAAAAAGGGAATAAGCAAGGTTTGGACGCTGCTCTTTTAACTGATACCCAATCTTAACGCCTTCCACTTCTTCCGAATTATATTTATCCGTACTCGTTAAGAATTCCCTCACTTCTTCTCCTGAAGCGAGCTCGTCCGTGGACATGTTGTCATAAGGATAACGCTCAAAACTGACAAGAGGTCGAATATACTCCTGGATATAGCCTTGCTCGTATTTCATGGACATGATTTCTACATCGGTTTCGCTTGATAGAATAGGCAGTCCATTGAAATGCATGCGGTACGTTGCCTTCTCCATGGTCGATGAAATACTGTCCAAATAAAACGTGTTGGTCCAGCCCACGTGGTTATTCACATCGTTGATGCTGCGGGTTAATAAATCATATTCAAGCAGCGGACTTGGGTTAGCACGGTTAGGAATCATATACTCATATTTAAGTCTTGTTTCATTATCCAGAACATCCAA
>NZ_JBAPTY010000256.1:0-3105 GCF_049282395.1 Halobacillus sp.
TAATGGCTGTTACCCGTTTTTCTGGAATATCCATATTGATTTCATAAAGCGCTTGATTGCTTCCATACCATAAATTCAAATCTTCTACTTGCATAACATTTTTACTATCTCTCTTTTTCTGTTTATCTTTTCTCTCAACAACAGGTTTTGCGGTTACGCTACCTGTTTTGGTCTCCTGTGTTTCTTCACTGATTTTAGTCATTGTGAAACCCCTCCTCATCCTTGATTAAAGACGCTGTTGAAATTTGTTACGAATTAATACGGCAATTGAATTCATTAATAGCAGGACTGCTAATAGTACGATAATACCTGCTCCGGCTACAAACTGCCATTCTTCCTGAGGTCTTCCGGTCCAGTTGTAGATCTGGATCGGCATAACTGTATACTTTGCAAGCAATGAATCTGGAAGCGTATAAATGGCTGTAGCAGCTCCGACAATAATTAATGGTGCTGTTTCCCCAATAGCCCTTGAAAGAGCGATAATAGTCCCAGTCAGGATACCAGGAAGTGCTGCAGGCAGAATCACACGTGCGATCGTCTGCCATTTAGAGGCCCCCATCCCTAATGAAGCTTGATGCAGGTCAATAGGTACCGATCTTAAAGCTTCCTGGGCGGATACTACAATAACTGGCAATATCAGTAACGCCATCGTTAAACCTCCGGCAATTAAAGTATAACCAAAGTTAAACATATAAACAAAGAAGGTAAGACCTAATAACCCAAATACAATAGATGGTACACCTGCTAAGTTCGAGATGTTCACTCTTATAAATTCTGTAAACTTATTTTGCGACGCGTACTCCTCTAAATAAATAGCAGATGCTACCCCTATCACGACAGAGAAAATCGCAACTATAACCATTAACATAATGGATCCTATCATTCCTATCCAAATTCCTGCTTCTTCTGGATAAGGAGCTGGTCCACTAGTTAGATAATTCCAGTTTAAATAACCAATTCCTTGAGTCAATACGCGGTAAAAAAGCAGTACTAGAAAAATAAGACCAACGGAGGTAGCTAGAAAGAACAAACCCATCATTATCTTATTTTTTAATACTCTTCCTTTCATTCGTTTCTTGATGCCTTCTTCATTTTGTCCAAGCATTAATATTCCTCCCTGAACTTACGTGAAATATACTGTGCTAACAAGTTCATACCCAGGGTGAAGACGAATAGCGTCATTCCAACTGCATATAAACTATAATAGATCGTAGAGCCAAACGTTGTATCCCCCGTAGCAGCCTGTACAATAAAAGCTGTCATCGTCTGAATAGACTCTGTGGGATCAAACGTTAAGTTCGGTGTAGCTCCTGCAGCAATTGTTACAATCATAGTTTCACCAATTGCACGGGAGATAGCCAGCACGATTGAGGCAACGATTCCCGAAAGCGCAGCAGGAAGTACAACCTTATATACAACTTCGAGCTTTGTCGCTCCAAGACCGTATGCTCCTTCACGAAGTGAGTTTGGTACAGAGTTCATTGCATCTTCTGATAAAGAAGCTACCATTGGAATAATCATAATCCCAACAACAAATCCACCGCTTAAAGCGTTGAAAATGCCTAGATCAGGAATAATACTTTGGAACATTGGAGTTACGAACGTTAAAGCAAAGTAACCGTAAACAACAGTAGGAATTCCTGCTAAAACCTCCAAAATTGGTTTAATCACACGTCTCACCTTGTCGTTAGCGTACTCACTCAAAAATATGGCTGACATAAGACCTAATGGGACAGCGACAACTGTTGCGATCAATGTAATGAGTAAGGTTCCACCAATGAGTGGTGCAACTCCAAAATCACCCGACCACGGCGACCAGTTTGTCCCTGTATAGAAATCAATCATAGATACATTAGAAAAGAAACCAATAGACTCACGTAGTAAAGTAAATAATATACCGACTGTTGTTAGTACGCTGATAATAGCACACAACAGCAAAAACCATGGAATAATCTTCTCTACACGCTGTCCAAACGTTGTCTTTTGTTTGTTTCTTTCAATTAGATCCTGGACATTTAATTTATTTCCCTCTGACTGTAAACCTTTGTCCATTTTCAAACTCCTCTCATCCATAAGGCAAGGTGAGACCAATGACTGGCCTCACCTACCCTTTTAGGTTTTAAAAATCAGTTATTCAGCCCAGCCTTTAACCTTATCTAGCTGTTCTGTATATTTCTCTTCAGGAAGAGCAACATATCCAACTTCTTCAGCAGCTTTTCCTGCATTGTTTAATGTGTACTCAACGAAGTCACGAACTTGTGGCTTGTTCTTATAAGACTCTACGTTCACATAAGTGAATAGTGGGCGGGAAAGTGGAGTGTAAGAACCGTCTTGAATAGTTTCACCAGAAGGTTTTACAGGTTCAGCATCCCCTTCAGCAATTCCCAGAACTTTTAGGGCATCTTTATTTTCCGCATAGTAAGCATAACCGAAGAATCCGATTGCATTCGGGTTATTTTCAATTCCGCGTACTAGAACGTTGTCATCTTCAGAAAGAGTTGTATTTTCTCCTTCTTTCATAGGTTTTTCTTCAAGAATAACTTCATTGAAATAATCGAAAGTACCTGAATCATGCCCAGGGGCGAAGATTTCAATTTGTTCATCCGGCCATTCCGGATTAATGTCAGACCACATTTGTGCATCAGAAGATTCAAGGAAAATTTGTTTTAGTTGTTCAATTGTAAGGTTTTCAACGAAATCATTTTTTGCACTAACTGCTACAGACAGACCGTCGTAAGCAAGAGTCAGCGGCTCAAGCTGAACGCCATTTTCTTCAGCAATTTTCTTCTCTTCTTCTTTAATTTCACGAGAAGCATTACTTAGGTCAATTTCACCTTTAGTGGATTTCTTGAAACCACCACCGGAACCTGAACTGTTTAGAGATGTCTCAACTTCAGGAGCCTCTTCACGATAGCTGAACGTAAGGTTTTCCATAATTGGGTAAACCGTAGAAGAACCATCGATTGCAATTGGACCAGCAACTTCCTCTCCTGATTCATTAGAACTTCCCTCATCAGAATTTCCTTCGTCACCGCTGGCATCATCGCCAGAACCGCTACATGCAGCAAGTGCTCCAAGCACTAAAATAAATGCAAACATTAGTGC
>NZ_JBAPTY010000257.1:0-3846 GCF_049282395.1 Halobacillus sp.
TCCTTCAGTTTAATGAATCCTTCTACAAAATGACCATTTTCAAATATTTCTTCTAACTGATCACCATAAAGAGAGGTAACAGCATTGGAAAGATCAATTGTTACATTAAGCTCAACAGTCGAACCTGCTGGCACTACGACTTGATAGTCATCCCCTGATTGCGCTCCATTTGGAGAAGAAATATCAATTGGGAATTCACCGTCGTAGAACGGTCCTCCTTCAAGAGTATCTTCTTTAAGAATGGCCTGAGTCTGGACCGTATTCTGGCCATTCAATGCAAGGTCTGTCTGGACGGTGCCTTCGACATTGTACGCTGCATTTTCATCACTTACGTTCTCAAGCTCAAGCGTAAAGGATTTCTTCGTGTCCATTTCCTTCAGGGCCACTTTACCCAATCCGGAATCTTTCTCGGTTACGACAACTGGCGTCTCCATGGCAGCATGAAGATCCATAAGTCCCGCACCCTGACGGCGTGGAGAGTAATCGAGTCCCAGATCATAATCGGAGTTGAAATTCCCCTGGTCTTCTTGAGGAACGGATGTGTTTAATAGAATGTTTTTCGCCATTTCCACCCGATTGTTTCCTTCAAGTGAAAATTCTTTATCAACACGCTGCATAACAAGCGCTGATCCGCCGGCTACGTGCGGCGCAGCCATCGATGTACCGCTCTTCATGCCGTAATCATCATCCTGCAGGGTTGATAGGATATTTCCGCCTGGTGCTGTAATTTCTGGTTTGAAATCAAGGTTAGGCGTTACACCCCATGAGGAGAAGTTGGAAATCTGACCCGCTGACGGGCTTTTAGCGACGACTTCTTCTCCCATGAAAGCAATCTCCAGATTCTTACCTTCATCTAAATAACCTTTCAGCTCTAGTCCTGTTGCTTTTAAGATACCTAGCTGAGGAATGTTAATTTCATCACTGGAAGCCATGCTGATGTAGCCGGATACGTTATTGTAAATAATAACGCCCACAGCTCCCTCTTCTTGAGCATTCAACGTTTTATCTACAAATGCTGATTCACCGCGGCTGATTAAAGCGATTTTCCCTTCGAGGTCCACCCCTTCAAAATCATTGGCCTCAGGGTTCGCATCCGAATCCCCTGGTTTTCTTCCAAGTCCAGCATCTGCCACTTCGTAGTAGTCCTCACCAAGTGTTTGAGGAGATACGCTGCTTGCAGATAGGAACGGTACGGATTCTTTCGCTTCTCCATCTACACGTGTGTTAAATCCTTCAAGCTCCAGGTATTCATTTTCAAACGAAGCGACCTGAAGAGATTCTGTAGCAAGTCCAGGTGCACCGACAAGCCCGATGTCCGGGTTCGAAGCAAATGGATTTCCAGCACCGGTACCAAAACGATCGGAGTTCCCGGCGGAAATCGCCATCATAATACCGTTATCTACGGCACGTTTGATCGCTTTCTGTTCTGGTTCATCCGGTTCTACAAAGCTTGCTGTGGAACCAAGACTCATATTGATGACGTCTGCACCAAGCAGAATCGCGTCATCGATTGCTTTAATGTAAATATCACTATATGTTGAAGGCATTTCCGGGTCGTTACCGAAAACTTTCAGCCCTAAGAGCTGCGCTTCCGGGGCTACGCCCATTAATCCGCCTTCTGCTTCATTTCCGTTTGCTCCAACAATACCGGATACGTGCATTCCGTGTTCACTTGCACCTGGACCAAGGTCCAGTACAGTATTGTTCTCATCCGCATAGTTGCGGCCAAACGGTACTTTCTCTGTGAAGTATTTCCCTTTCAGAGCGCCTTCCCCTGTAAGGTCTGACACATCGTCCTGACTAATTTCTGTTTCTGTCCCTTCACTCAGCACCATGTCCTGATGATCCGGGTCAATTCCTGTGTCAATGACTCCGACGGTCATACCTTCGCCTTTATACCCGTATTCTTCCCAGGTTTGTTGGGCTTTGACCAGTTCTTTACTATACAATAAGTCTGGTTCTTCTGTTTCCGGACGCTCGTATTCATGACTGATATGTACGTCTTTTACCTCCGAAAGATCCTTAATTAATTCGATCGAACGGTATTCAACACTTCCGCTGAATCCATTCACTACCGTAGTGAAGCTTTCTTTATAATCCATTGGTACGGAGCTATTGGCAATGGATTTCTTCACCGCTTCCTGCTTCTGCAGGGCGTCCTTCTGGAGTTTCTCTTTTTCATCTTTCGATAGACTCTGATAGTTACTCGTTGATTCTATGGTTGGCTTTCCTTCTAATTCAACAATGACGCGGACTTTTTCTTTGGGATCATATTCCTTGTCCGGATTGACTTCTTTGGCTTTGTGTTCTTCCACCGTGACCTTGTCCGGCTTATCCAGATTCTGCTCTGAATTCGATAATCCATTGGCTGCGAACACCGAATTTGAAAAAGCGAGCAGGAAGATAAAGAACAAAATCAGACTCTTTTTGATATTCAAATTTGTTTCCTCCTTAGTTTTTCTATCAAATTCCCTAATACTTCCCTCCTTTCTATTTTTTACAACCTTAAGTATATTCAAATATTCATAAAATTACAAATTGTAACATGTAGTACCTTGTCCTTACCCAGTGGAAAAATCATGTAATGAACGAAGATTCATAGTCTGATAATACTAGGTACACACGCCGATAGATTGTTTCCAAAACTTAACGTAATTCGTCTGGAAATGACAGGAGTTACCATGGTAAAGTAAAAGAATAACAACCTAACCAAGGAGCATCCACCATGATGAAAAAACTCTTCCCCGAAAAATGGGGACGTGAATGGAAGACCTACGATCAGGAACTCCGCGCCATCAGCCGTTGGGAAGCCGCGATGACCGCGCTCTCGGACGATGAACTGCGGGCGAAAACCGGCGAATTCAAGACGGCCTTGCATGAGGGACAGTCCATTTATGACATCCGCGCAGAAGCCTTTGCCGTTGTACGGGAAGCGGCCCGCCGCGTGCTTGGCCTTCGTCCCTATGACGTCCAGCTGCTCGGAGGGCTGATCATGTCGGACGGACACATTGCGGAAATGGCGACCGGCGAAGGAAAGACGCTCGTAGCAGCCCTTTCCGGCTATCTGTTTGCCTTAGAGGAAAAAGGTGTCCATTTAATTACGGCTAATGAGTATTTAGCACAGCGCGACTATGACCTTTTAAGTCCATTGTATGACTTCTTATGGATAAGAACTGGGTTAAATATGAATCAAATATCCCAAACTGAGAAACAATCAGCCTATCAGGCCGACCTGACCTACGGAACAGGAACCGCCTTCGGGTTCGACTATCTTCGCGATCATCTGACACGGGACCAAAAGAACCAGGTGCAGCGCCCCTATCATGTAGCGCTCATCGATGAGATTGACAGTGTGTTGATCGACGAAGCGAAAACGCCGATGATCATTGCCGGCAAAATGGAGGCCCACGCGAACCTCCATAAGCTGGGTGCTCTGGTAATGCGTACGTTTCAAAAGGATGCGGATTATCAGCTGGATCCGGAAACGAAGGCGGTCCATTTTACCGATCAGGGGATACATAAAATCGAAGGCGCCTTTGATATTGAGAATCTGTTTGACCTCGAGCATCAGACACTTTACCACTACATGATGCAGGCAGTCCGGGCCCGGGTTCTTTTTCACAAAGATAAGGATTATGTGGTGGAGGAACAGCAGATTCAGCTGATTGATACGTTCACCGGGCGGCTGATGGAAGGGCGCACGCTATCCGATGGACTTCATCAGGCGCTTGAAGCGAAGGAAGGACTTGCGATCACGGAAGAGAATAAGCCTCAGGCGTCGATTACCGTCCAGAACTTCTTCCGGATGTATCCGAGGCTTGCGGGCATGACCGGAACGGCGAAGAC
>NZ_JBAPTY010000258.1:0-6418 GCF_049282395.1 Halobacillus sp.
AGGTGCATAGGCTATAGAGTAGATCTAACAGTGAGGTGTGAACTTATGAGTACAAATGAATTGCACCCGAATGTCCAGCGCTTTAAAGAATTTGTGGATGATCATCCTCGTGTAAAGGAACAAATCCGGAAAAATCATAAACTGATTCAAAGCTATTATGAGAAGTGGATGATTTTGGGGGCGGAGGATCCTTTCTGGGAATCCCTGCCTGCGGTGAAGAATAGTACTTCATCAAATAAGAAGGATTGGTTTAAGCAGTTAGGAGCATTAATGGAAGATCTGGACTGGGAAGAGGTATCTCGCCATATGGAAGAACTGAATGGGGCATTAGGACAATTTCAGCAATTCTTATCAAAAGCTAAGAAAGATTCCAACAAAGACCGTAGAGAGCTTGAATACCCTTATTACTAAGATCAGGCTTTGAAACTTCTGAATCAAAGGCATTTATAAAAAAGTGTTCTTCAGATGCGGGAGAAAATAATTCTTTATTAATTAGGACAGCAGGGAATGAGGAAACTCATTTCAATCTGCTGTCCTATTTGATAAGATGGAAGTGGAGGTGGACATCTAATGCTAGCTACAATGGAAATTGTCGATCTGCTTGATAGTTCAGAAACGATTGGCCATATGGTCATGAATTCAGATACAATGCATCATTATAATGAAGCGAAGTACGCTCTTGAGAATGATCGTGAAGCCCAGGCGCTCATCAAGAGATTTGCTGATATAAAAGAACACTACGAGGATGTACAGCGTTTCGGGCGCTACCATCCAGATTATAATGATATTATGAAAAAGGTCCGTTCGGTGAAGAGAGAAATGGACATGCACGAAACCGTGGCTCACTTCAAAAAAGCGGAGCGGGAAGTGCAAAAGCTGTTGGATGAAATCAGCGAAAACGTGGCTTTTAGTGTAAGTGAACAGATAAAAGTTCCCAAAAATGGAATGGCTCTTACCGATTCCGGCTGCAGTGGCGGATGTGGAAGCGGCGGAAGCTGTGGGTGCTCTTAAACTTAAGTGAATCGGATACAGTCATCACAGAAGTTGCCGCAGCAGAACATTTTTCGTTGAGGAACTAGAAAACGCACACGGTACACATAGAACGCCTGACTTTTGCGTACATAACTCATCGCAAGGGTCAGGCGTTTTCCTTTCATTGCTTTAGCAGCGGACCTCTTAAGCTGATCTTCCACTACAGATTGGTCAGCTGTACAATCCGGCCAGAGATACACAAAAGGCAGCCCGGTGATTTGTTTAAACTGCACGCTCTTCACAACAGGAGACTGCTGCAAGTCTTTTGAAAAAAGCTCAAATGCCCGTTCGTGGTCTGTCTTCATAAAAAGGACTCCTTTTAGAAAGAATAATCAGAGAATAATTGCCGTTCACTTTATCTTTTGGTACACTGACGGTAAATACTACGTAAAGCAGGGTGTCGTCATGATTAAAACGAAACGACAAGGTATTATTGTATATTTTCAACATATGAAAAATGTCAGGCAGATAAAAAAACATGGTCATCTCATTCATGCCTCGAAAAAGTTAAAATATGCGGTTCTATACGTGAATGAAGAAGATTTAGAATTCAAAATGGAAAAATTAGAGCGGTTACCATTTGTTTCCCGTGTTATTCCTTCACATAAACCTGAAATTCAAACGGATTATGAAAATGCAAAACCTGATAAAGCGAAGCAATATGACTACAAAATGGGCATATAAAAAAGAGGTCTCCGTCAGGGAGGCCTCTTTTATTATGAGAGCGGAGCGATAAATTTGTTCATTCGTAAAATACCAATTAAGTGCTGGTAAAACAATTCAGTTTCCGGAAATAAGCTTGATGGTTTAATTGTAAATTCGGCTACCTCTTTTCCAGCACTTTCAGCCATCTCTTTAAACAAATCAAATCGTTTATTCGGCTGCTCATGAGGGTTTGGTATTCCTTCCCGGCAGATATATATCGGCTGAAACTTATCTCCACGTGCCGGCTTCATGACCAGGGATAATGACGCGAGGGGTTTTCCATTTGCTTCGCTGTAGAAAGCGATCGCATGCTGAATTCTGTCTGGCATAAGTGACCCCAGTTCAATTAGTTCATAAATATCTGCATAACCTTCTCCAAGTTCGATGAATTTCTGGATCATATCGGTCTACTTCCTTTCCTAAACGCATTCAAGACTACACTAGCAAAAATTAGCAGGCTTGTGAACACTCCGATTAGGGGATCTATTCATTTAATCAAAGGAACTTCTTTGAAGGCGGAGATTTTTGGGGGTTGAGTTGAACAAGAGAGTAAGTAATAAAGATTCGTTGTCTAATGAAAGCGTAATAAGCAAGCTTAAAACTTTAATGCCAAAAAAAATAGGGCTGTCCATCATAGACAGCCCTTCTTCCTCGAACCCTGAGATTCAAGAAAGTAAAGGGAGAGGAGAAACCGGAGGAAGTACTTATGGGGATGTAAGCCTTCTCCGTTTTCAGAAGCAGTAATCTGCTTCAATTCTAGTATGGACCCGCACTTTTCCTTTTATTCATGGGAAATGGAATTCTTTATTGAAACCTTCAATTTCCTGCAGCCTTCATTTTGTGGTAGGATTATGGAGAATGATGACAAAAGAGGTGTACAAACAATGCGAGTAATTGCGGGTGACTTTAAAGGGCGTCAGTTAAAATCTGTCCCGACTCATCAAACTCGGCCAACAACGGATAAAGTAAAGGAAGCGGTTTTCCACAAGATTGGTCCTTATTTTGATGGAGGTAAAGCTTTAGATCTGTTTGCAGGAAGCGGGGGCCTCGGCATTGAAGCGTTGAGCAGAGGTGTGTCGTCCTGTATATTTGTAGATCAGCAGCAAAAAGCGATCCAGACCATATATGAAAATATCCATACATTGGATTTAACGGACCGTACAGAAGTGTTCAAAACGGATGCCAAACGTGCCATGAAAGCAGCTGGCAAACGAGGGTTAACGTTCGATTACATATTTCTTGACCCTCCCTATAAAAAGTTTTCCTACAAGGAATTAATGGAAGCGCTTTTAGATTATGAATTGCTGGCAGAGCAGGGAGTTATTATTTGTGAACACGATGCGTCTGAAGAAATTCCTGCATCGGTAGGTCGGTTGACTCAGATGGATTCAGATGTATATGGAAGTAATATAGGTGTGACAATATTTAAGTAAGGAGGGATTTCAATGCCCACATTAGCTATATGTCCAGGCAGCTTTGACCCAGTTACATACGGTCATTTAGATATTATTCAGCGAGGTGCAAAAGTGTTCGATCACGTTATTGTTGCTGTGTTCAATAATCAAAGTAAAGCGCCTCTGTTCGACATTGAGGAACGCTGCGGGCTCCTTAGGGAAGTAACAAAAAATCTGGACAACGTATCTGTTGATTCTTGCAGTGGTTTGTTAATGGATTATGCAGAAGAAAAGAATGCCCAGGCAATCATTCGTGGATTACGTGCCGTCAGTGATTTCGAATATGAGATGCAGATTACATCGATGAACCGCAAATTAAACGCTGATATTGAGACGTTCTTTATGATGACAAATAATCAGTATTCTTTCTTAAGTTCCAGCATCGTAAAAGAGGTAGCCAAATACAGAGCGAGTATATCAGATTTAGTACCTCCTCCTGTAGAAAAAGCATTATTTACTAAGTTTGAATAACGAATGACCACTACGAAATATGTTCGTAGTGGTCATTTTCATCTTCGTTTGGTTTGTTGCGATGAGATTGCCATTTCACAAACATGGTAAACATAATCATGACAATGGTGATCGGCGGTCCGTAATGATGAAAAAATTCCAAGAGCGGAATCGTAAGCTGTTCGGTCGGGTTCCATATTGGAAGACTGTCGGCAGGCTCCGAAGGGGTGTAGACGAAAAAGTATAGAAAAGCAATCATTAAGGACGCAATCGCTCCGTGAGCCAGTCTGGAAAGGGCATAGGGCTTAAAACGGATATCAGTTTCTGCTATAATGCTTGCAATCTGAGCCTGGATAGAGAATCCGTGAAAGCCCAGGATGAAACTTACAAGCATGAGCTGGGCTAGTAAAGATTCATGCGTTTGAGTCACCGCCCCAATTCCGGTAGTCATCTCAAGCATTCCGGCCATAAGAGGTATAGGAAAGCTTTCAGGAAGGCCGATCATATGGAAAAGAGGGGATAGAGCAGGCAGAATACCTGTTCGTTTCAACAGCTCTGTCAGCACGGAAAATAACATAATAAATCCGCCGACCATCAGAAGGGTGTCAACGGATCGGGACACGGCATCACCCATTAATTTTCCTATCGATCTACCATCATCTAAACGAGACTGATGCATGGTGATGAAAGCTTCTCTGAAGGTTGGGTAGGTTTGGTCACGAATGGGAGACTCTTCTTTTCTTTTGTAGAAACGCATGGCAATGCCTACGATGAAGTTGCCTCCATAATGAGCGATAGCAAGAATTGCTCCGAGAGAAGCATTATGAAAAAAACCTACAGCTACAGCTCCAAAAAGAAAAAGCGGACTGGATGCATTGGTAAAAGAGATGAGGCGTTCTGCTTCAATTTGAGAAATTTGGCCTTTTTTTCTAAGATCAGCTGTCCATTTGGCTCCGCTAGGGTAACCACTTGCCATTCCCATGACCCACACAAATCCCCCTGACCCAGGTACATTGAACAAAGGGCGCATAAATCGTTCGCTCAAGGCCCCCAGACCATGAACCACACCAAACCCAATAAGCAATTCTGCCGTAATAAAGAAAGGTAGAAGAGATGGAAAAACCACCTCCCACCAAAGATCAAGACCCCTTAAACTGGCGGTCAAGGCAGCTTTAGGGTATATGATTAATGATATGGCAAAACCAAGTGTTAAGCAGGTCAACCACATAGTCTTTATTTTGGAAATAAGGAACGCCTCCTAAACGTGCGCGGTTTTCTGTACTTCTAATATCATCCATAGTAGAATGAGGATATATTTGGACATGTAACAGGAAGGCTAGTCTATATTCCATATGTACGCTCATAAGATAACGATTTATTCCATAAAATATAGCAAAGTCTTGAAGGGGGAATAGCAGGTGGGACGTCCGAAGATCGGTTTGGCGCTAGGTTCGGGAGGAGCACGTGGTTTTTCTCATCTGGGCGTTCTCAAGGTTCTCAAAAGTTACGGAATTCCAATAGATATGATAGCGGGGAGCAGCATGGGAGCTTTAGTAGGCTCTTTTTTTGCGGCTGGACAAAAGATCGAGGACATGTATAAACTCGCTTTTACGTTTAAACGGAAATATTATTTGGATTTCACCGTCCCGAAGATGGGCTTTATTCAGGGACGACGGATTAAAGAGTACATTCGTCTTTTTACTTTTGGAAAGAACATAGAAGATTTCCCTCTTCCTATGGCGATTATTGCGACAGATCTGTATGCCGGGCAAAAGATGATTTTTACAGATGGTCCTGCCAGCGAGGCAGTCCGGGCTAGCATCGCCATCCCCGGGATTTTTGTGCCGGAACGAATCAATGAGCGTTTGTATATTGATGGAGGCGTAATGGACCGTGTTCCCGTTTCTGTTGTGAAACAGATGGGAGCTGACATAGTAATTGCGGTAGATTGTGCTCATTTTGACGCCGATCCCAATATCAATACCATCTATGATGTTATTACTCAAAGTATAGACATCATGCAGGATGAATTAGTGAATGCTATGGGAGTATCAACAGATGCTGATGTTATGATTCGTCCAGATGTATCCAAATATAGTTCCCGAGCTTTTACGAATATTGAAGACATCGTAGCCGCCGGGGAAGCAGCAGCGGAAGGCCAGATTAAAAACATCCAAACCAGGCTTGCTGCATGGAAGGAGCCCTAAAAGAATGAAAGCCAATAAGCGCGTACTCATTACTGGAATCATAACCGCACTGATTATTGCATTTTTAGCGGCATATCGATTACCGTTTTATATTTACAAACCAGGTTCTGCTGACGCTTTGGATCCAATTGTCGAAGTCGTCGATGGATATGAAAGTGAAGGAGATATGCATCTGGTAACCGTAAGAGGCGGACAGGCAACACCCATTCAGTGGCTGATGGCTAAAATCAGGCCATACAACCAAGTTTATCCGATCGAACAAATCCGTCCAGAGGGTGTATCGGAAGAAGAATACTACCATGCTCAGCTGCAAATGATGGAATCTTCTCAGGAAGCGGCTAAAGTGGTCGCTTATCAGGCGGCAGATAGAGACATAGAAATTAATTTCGAAGGCGTTTTTGTCATGAGTGTTATTCAAGGAATGCCTGCAGAAGAAAAACTGCAATCAGGTGATGAAATTCTGGAAGTTGATGGAAAGAAAATCGAGGAGTCCAGCGACTTAATTAATTATGTCACTGATATGAAAAAAGGATCAAATGTAACATTAACGATCAAAAGAGATGAAGAGAC
>NZ_JBAPTY010000259.1:0-3938 GCF_049282395.1 Halobacillus sp.
CACACTTGTGCAAATGGCTGTATGGGCATGCTTGCCATGGGAGCAGGCGGAATCGATGTAGCTATGGCTATTGCAGGAGAACCTTTCTATGTGAAAATGCCTAAAGTATGGGGCGTTAAAGTAACAGGAGAATTCCCTGATTGGGTAAGTGCTAAAGATGCTATTCTTGAAATGTTGAGAAGACATGGAGTTAAAGGCGCTACTAACCATGTATTTGAATACTACGGTCCAGGTCTCAAAAATCTAACTGCAATGGATCGTCACGTGATTGCAAATATGGGTGCGGAACTTGGGGCTACAGGTACAGTCTTCCCATCCGACGAAGAGACGAAGCGATTCATGAAACTGCAAGGTCGTGAGGATGACTGGATCGAGTTGAAAGCGGATGATGGAGCTTCTTATGATGTTCATGATGAACTAGACTTATCTGAACTTGGGCCAATGATTGCTAAACCGTCCAGCCCAGGAAACGTAGTACCTATTGAAGAAGTAGAAGGCGAATCTATTTATCAGTCTTATATTGGTTCATCAGCTAATCCGGGCTATCGTGATTTCGCAGTTGCCTCCAAGATAGTTGAGGGACGCAGAATTGCAGACGGTGTATCCTTTGACTTGAATCCAACATCAAGACAAATGCTGATTGATCTTTCTCAAGAAGGACATATAGCTAACTTCCTGCAATCTGGAGGCCGCTTGCACCAGGCAGGTTGTAATGGTTGTATTGGAATGGGACAGGCACCTGCCACGGGACGTAACAGCTTACGTACGACACCAAGGAACTTCCCGGGCCGCTCAGGTACAAAAGAAGATAGTGTGTTCTTATGCAGTCCGGAAACAGCTGCTGTATCAGCTTTGACAGGGAAAATTACGGATCCTAGAAAGTCAGACTTTGATTATCCAACTATTAAAGAGCTGGAAGAGCCAACCATTGATACAAGGCTTCTGGATGATCCACTTCCTTATGAAGAAGCGAAAGAAGTAGAACTTGTAAAAGGACCAAACATTGCATCTATTCCTGAGATGGATGAGCTGCCGAATGAAATGGAACTGCCAATCTTACTGAAAATGGGCAATGACATTTCTACAGATGAAATTTTAGCAGGCGGTGCAAGAGTATTACCATACCGCAGTAATCTGCCTGAGATTAGTAAGTTCACATTCGAAATCGTAGATGAAACTTATCACGACCGTGCCATGGAAATCCGGGATCAAGGTGGTCACGCGGTCGTTGCAGGTATGAACTATGGTCAAGGTTCAAGCCGTGAACATGCTGCGCTTGCACCCAAATATTTAGGACTTAAAGTAGCCATTGTGAAGGACTTCGCTCGAATTCACTGGCAAAACCTGGCCAACTTTGGTGTTCTCCCGTTAACATTTGTGAACGAAGAGGACTTGGATGAGTTGGAACAAGGTGATGTTCTAGTGTTTAAAGGATTGAGAGATGGTATTAAACAATCCAATCAAGTAGAAGTAGAAGTGAAAGGTAAGGACAAGACCTTAAAATTAGAACATGCGCTATCTGAACGTCAAATCGAAATCATGCAAATGGGCGGTTTGATCAACTGGGTTAAGAACCGCTTAGATAAATAATAAGTAAAAAAGACGGCGATCCTAAAAGGATCGTCGTCTTTTACGTTTATTTAGGAGTAGAAGTGTGGAGCGGTGTTAAACGATCTTCTATTTCCCTGCGCTTTTCCTCAAGGAAAGGTGGCAGAGCCAGAGTTTCTCCTAAATGTTCTTTATCTTCATCCGTGTCAAAGCCTGGACCATCTGTAGCCAGCTCAAATAATATATGATTTGGATCTCTAAAATAAAGGGATTTAAAATAGTAACGATCTACGATACCTGAATTAGGGAAGCCCGAATCCTGGATTTTTGCTTTCCATTTCTCCAGCTCTTGTTCATCTTCTACTCTAAAAGCCACATGGTGAACACTGCCACGTCCAGGTTTTTCACGTTTCCATTCAGGTTGCTCTTCTACGTAAACACGAGCACCGTTCCCACCTTCTCCAGTTTCAAAAGCGTACCAATATGGCTTCGGGTGCTCCAGTTCACGAAAACCCAAAGTGTCCATCAATACTGCTTTAGTAAGTGCCGCATCTGTAACGGTCAGATGTACGGGACCAAGACCGAGTATTCCGTACTGTATAGGGACAGGGCCTTTGGACCAGGGAATTCCACCAGGGACCCCGTGATTGAATTCGTCTGAAATAAGCTTTAAACGCTGGCCTTCAGGATCTCGGAAGGAGATCTCTTTTCTGCCTGCTTGTTCTTCGATAGAACCTCGCTCAACCTCATATTGATCGAGTCTCTCTTGCCAATAGTTTAATGACTCATCAGTTGGCACTCGAAGAGAGGTGGTAGAAATGCTCTGAGAACCAGGATAGGTATGACCTGCACGTTTAATTTCAAAAAAGGTTAAATCCGTCCCCGGGGATCCAGCTTCATCCGCGTAGAATAAGTGGTACATTGAAGGATCATCCTGATTGACGGTTTTTTTGACCAGGCGCATCCCCAGTACCTTTGCATAAAACTCATAATTTGCACTTGCGTTCGCTGTGATCGCTGAAACGTGATGGATTCCTTGAATGTTCATTGAAGTGGCCTCCTCTAATAGTAGGACATTACGAACTATAATCTCGAATTCAAGATAAATGTTATCGTTATTTGTTCCTCATGTCAATTTACAGGTTTATACCTTCCGAAAAGGGTAGAGATATACTTCTAAAGATCTTGAATAACAGGTGATTGGCTGCTGCAGAAAAATTAAGTCTGGAAGGAAATCCACAATTTCATTAATAACAATATTACTTTCTGCAGGTTGAAGCTCCCAGTGTTTATGCTCAATAGGACCTTTATAAACAGAAGAGCCGCGCACAGTCCATAACATATATCTCTCCGTTAACCAGTTCATTAGAGATCCAGGTTTATAGGTGTGGATGGAATTCGCAATCTTAAACCTTGCATGAAAGTGAGAGGGAGGCATTCCGTAATGGGTTCGCCGGCTTGAAAAGTGAAGGTCATTTGCCTGCTTATCTAACCTTATTTGAGCGTTTAAGTAGCGTAAGCCAAATAATGTTCGCGCTAAAAAAACCCCAAGACTGTGGTTAGCGTCAAGGGATATAAAATAAACACCTGGTTCTCCTTTATATGTGACGTAAGTTCTCACATTTAATTCTAATAATTGATTGCCAAAAGGAATGCGGGGAAGGCCTCTAAACTGAATATCTTTCATATGAAAGGGAACGATTGCAATCCAGGCCATACCATTATACAAATCTAATTCTAATTCACTTGGTACAAAGGGGCGCAAATCCGTCTCTGGGACAGGCCAATGCATAAAAATAAGGTCTTCCCACGACTGCCGTATGATCCATGGTGAAGTTGACAAGCGGATATTCACCTCTTTTTTCTTATGTTATTCCCACTTCTGTAGTAAACATTCACCCTAATAGGCTTCCTTGAGTACAGACGTTCATTCTGCCTTATGTGCAGAATATGTTTTTTCCTGTTTCCTCTTCTGAAGCTCATCTTCAAGCAGGTGAATAAAAGAGTGATCTAATTTCATCTCCACCGCTGTATGAAGTGAACGTATAAGCAGACGTTGTGGCAATTTTTTAACGATCATATAATATGTCCCCTTTCGTTAGGATGGAAGTTCTGTTGATGCTGTAGCTGCTCCTATGATTTCGCCTTTCTGGTTATAGAGGGGCTGCGCAAATACATCATAATAAAGTAGCCCATCTGACAAAGGGAAATAAATTCGTTCTCGTTGAGTTTTCTTTGTTTCGATCACTCTTTTTTTTAGGTCCATTAAAGCAAGGGTGCCTTCATTATAGTCAAGTTCATCGTCACGCTTTCCATGTATGGGACTCATCTTAAAATCAGGGTGGGGATTAAACATCCAGGTGTATCGAAGTGAAAGGTCACAATGAGCC
>NZ_JBAPTY010000260.1:0-10259 GCF_049282395.1 Halobacillus sp.
GATGCGGAACGAAGGTGGTAGCTGCAACCGCTTTGTCACCTGCAAGCTCCGTCACGCGTTCTGCCTGAGAGATTTCATACGGTTGTAAATTCAAACGCTCGGTCGTTAATGGCCAATTCATAGAAAATAACTCCTTTTTAACAGATTATTCAAGATACACTCCCGATACTGGAAGACTTGATTTCGAGAGAGGTTGGTTTGTGAGGAAGGTCCTGCGGGGACGATTTTACTTTCCGACCCTGCGTCGTGCAGGGCCGTGGGAAGCGAGCCGATCCCTTGAGCCCCTTTCTCTACAAAAAGCTCGAAAATGAGTCTTACAATAACCACCCTATTGTGTAAGAACTCTGTTCCAAAATTAATTTAGATAGAAACACCATTTTATTTAGTTAACTTAAGAAAATAAATCCAACTTGTCTAATAAATTTCAGGTTTTGTGGAAAAATGAACACAAACTATGGAAAGCAGGTGTGGTTATGGAATTTCAAGAATCCAACTATCGTGCGGGAGATATAGTATACGTCATCTATCGCAACCCGCATACGTATGATGTGGCCAATGTACAGGAAGCAGCCGTCGTGAAAGATCCAGAAAATCCAGGTGATTTAGCCCTTTTTCTATATGAAACGTATTTCCCGCTGGATTCTGAGATTGCTGTATATGCCTCTCAAGGTGAAGCTGAACGCGCCTATCATGATACATTTGGCGGCGGGATTGAACCGGAGGGACTGCAGTGGTAAAGCCATTTGTTCCCGAACTTGTCTACATCGAACCCGGAGCCCTGAAATACCCGCTAGGTAAAGAACTGAAAGAAAAATTTGAAGATATGGGTATTGAAATTCGCGAGACCACCTCCCATAACCAGGTCCGCAATTTACCAGGAGAAAATGATTTTCAGAAATACCGGATGGCGAAATCAACGCTGGTAGTCGGTGTTAGAAAAACATTGAAATTCGATACCTCCAAACCTTCAGCAGAATACGCCATTCCATTTGCGACAGGATGTATGGGCCACTGCCACTACTGTTACTTACAAACCACGATGGGCAGTAAACCTTATATCCGCACCTATGTAAATGTCGAAGAGGTGTTTGAAGCGGCAGAAGCTTACATGAAAGAGCGGGCGCCGGAAGAAACAAGATTTGAAGCTTCTTGTACCTCTGATATCGTTGGCGTCGATCACCTCACACACACCTTAAAGCGGGCGATCGAATATTTTGGTCAATCTGAGCATGGGCGCTTACGTTTTGTAACCAAATTCGCACACGTCGATCACTTGCTTGATGCGAAACACAATGGTCGTACACGTTTCCGGTTCAGTATGAATGCAGATTACGTAATCAAATACCTGGAGCCGGGTACCTCTCGTCTGGATGATCGAATTGAAGCAGCCGTAAAAGTAGCGGAAGCTGGTTATCCTTTAGGATTTATCATTGCCCCTATTTATCTGTACGAGGATTGGAAAGAAGGTTACCGGATATTATTTGAGAAGCTTTATGATAAGCTTCCGGAACAAGCAACAAAAGATCTTACCTTCGAATTGATTCAACATCGGTTTACCAAGCCTGCCAAGCGCGTCATTCAAAAAAATTATCCGATGACCAAGCTTGAAATGGACGAAGAAAAGCGAAAGTATAAATGGGGCCGTTATGGAATCGGAAAATATGTTTACCAGAAGGATGAACAGAAAGAGATGCAGGAAGTACTGGGCGGGTATATTGAGCAATACTTTCCTGAAGCCAGATTAGAATACTTCACCTAATTCTTGACCCTGACCACTCCACAGCATTCCGTCCAATCGACAGAAAACGATAAAAGAGTTGATTCTGAATCCATACAAGCATTTTTCTATAGAAAGTGTAAGAACTCCTTTCTTTTGTTTACCTTTTTCCTAATTGTGGAATGAGGATATTACGATATTATAGTGATAAAACAAAAGGAGGATTTCAATATGGATCGTTCACAAAAGCAAACTCAAGGACAGCCTAAACAGGAACAGGAAAAGCAGCCTGGTGTGGAAGGTCAGTTAGATCCTCAACCGCTTCAAGCTGATGAGGATTATCAAAGTGGAAATAAATTAGTCGGCAAAGTAGCTCTGATCACAGGAGGAGACAGTGGAATCGGCCGTTCGGTAGCCATTGGCTATGCGAAAGAAGGGGCAGACGTTGCGATTTCCTACCTCGAAGAACACGAAGATGCGGAATATACGAAAAAACAAATAGAAGAGCAGGGCCGCCGCGCTATTCTAATTCCTGGTGATGTAGGAGAAGAATCTGTTTGTAAGGACGCTGTCGAACGTACAGTCAATGAACTGGGTCAGCTTGACATTCTAGTAAATAATGCAGCTGAACAGCATCCAACCGATGATTTAATGGATATTACGGCAGAGCAATGGGAAAGCACGTTCAAAACGAATATCCATTCCATTTTCTATATGACAAAAGCAGCGATTCCTCACTTGAAGAAAGGAAGCTCCATCATCAATACAGCTTCCATTAACCCTTATACCGGAAATGCGCAGCTCGTCGATTATACCGCAACGAAGGGCGCTGTAGTGGCCTTTACTCGTTCCATGGCCAAACAGCTCGTGGATAAAGGAATCCGCGTGAATGGAGTGGCTCCTGGTCCAATCTGGACACCATTAATTCCTTCTACATTTGAAGAGGACAAAGTAGAACAGTTTGGGACGAACACGCCAATGGGACGTCCTGGTCAGCCTGTAGAACACGTAGGCAGTTACGTTCTCCTTGCTTCTGATGATTCTACGTACATGACTGGCCAGTTTATCCACATCAATGGCGGTCTGTACACTTCCAGCTAAAGCGTTATTTCTTGCCAAAAGCTCTCTTCTTTTACACAATAAATAGAAGAAGAGAGGAGAACTGTATATGCCAGAGGGTCCAGAAATAAGAAGGGCGGCTGATCACGTGGAAAAAGCGTTGACCGGCCGCCCTGTGCTTGAACTATCTTTTGCTTTTGAGCAGCTTAAGGATTATGAAGAGATGTTTCAAGGAGCTATGATTAAGCGTGTTGAAACCCGTGGAAAGGCCATGCTGATCCGATTCGATCAGGGCTTAACCATCTATTCTCATAATCAGTTATACGGGAAATGGTACGTCCGAAACGCCTATAATTATCCGAAGACCAACCGTCAGCTAAGGCTTGCCATTCACAACGAAAAGAAATCAGCGCTGCTTTACAGTGCCTCTGATATTGAGGTGTTAAAGGATGAGGAAGTAGAAGAACATCCCTTTATCGCTAAAGTCGGTCCAGACCTTTTAAATGAATCCGTTACGCGTGAAGAGCTGGTAGAGCGATTTAAAGATAAAAGTTTCCGTAGAAGAAAATGGAGTTCATTACTGTTAGATCAGGCTTTTATCGCTGGAGTCGGGAATTATCTGCGGAGTGAAATTTTGTTTTGTGCGAACATTCATCCTGAACTTAGACCGGCCGATTGCACAGAAGAGCAGCTTAGAAAAGCAGCCGGAGCCTGCATAGACCTCATGTGGCGTTCTTATGAGAATAAAGGAATTACGAATGATCTTGAACTTGCTCACCGTTTAAAATCGGAGGGAGCAAAGCGATATCAATATCGGCATTGGGTATTTAACCGCGAAGGTCAGCCATGCCGCATAGATGGAACAGAAATAATTAAATACAAGGCAGCTTCCAGACGGTGTTATTACTGTCCGACCTGTCAGGCTAAGACCTCCAGCTCCGGGAAATAGGGAGCAGGGGGTCTTTGTTAGGTCTCTAGGAGAAGAAAACATGCTCGGCGTGGATGTTTTCTTCAATCCTGAGAATACCAAAAGAGTAATAAGGCAGCTTCCGTTTATCTGTAACAGACCCTGGATTAAATAACATCACTTTGTTCATGTATCGGGTAACGGGCAGGTGGGAATGACCAAAAATAATGATATCCACTTCCTCACCTTTAAATCCTTCGACCGCCCTTTTTTCCGTCGTTTTTTTCTCTCCATGACCGTGAATCAGACCAATTCGAAAACCATTCAGATCTATCGTCTGCTTGTAAGGAAAAATGGATTGAATGTCTTCCCCATCTACGTTTCCATAAACGCCGTAGACGGGTGGTCCATACCCTTTCAGCTCTTCAACCACTTCCTTCGTCTGCCAGTCTCCGGCATGGATAATGGCGTCAGCTGAAGGCAGTTCCTCAATAAACCTCTCCGGTAGAGATTTGCCCTTTTTAGGCATATGAGTGTCTGATAGTACAACAATTTTCATCATGTCGTCCCCCTTCTTCTTTACTTCTACCCGCTTAATAAAACCATGAGACAAAAAAATCCCCCTTCGGCTCCTTAGAGCGTAAGGGGGATTCGATTACTGAATCGGTGCTTTATTTGGTGTACCGGCTTTACGCGGGTATTTCTTAGGTGTTTTCCGGCGCTTTTCAATAATCGCAATATTTCTTTCACTATCCTCTTCAGGAAGGGTGAACGTATGCACGTTTTCCACCTCTCCTCCGACTGTTTGGATAGCAATCGCTGCATCTTCCATTTCATCGGCCAGGTTAGGTCCTTTCATAGCCATGAAATGCCCGCCTTTAGCTGTTAAAGGCAGACATAATTCACTCAGTACGGACATTCGAGCGACAGCGCGAGCCATGACAAGATCATAACCTTCTCGGAATTTCGCGTTTTTACCAAAGTTTTCGGCACGATCATGGTAAAAAGCCACGTCATCCAACCCTAATTCGTGGGCTAAGTGATTCAAAAAAGTGATTCGTTTCTTTAATGAATCGACAATCGTCACTTTCAAGTGCGGGAACACAATTTTAAGCGGCAGACTTGGAAATCCTGCTCCTGCTCCGACATCACAAATTCGTAAGGGCTTGGTAAAATCATAATAAAACGAAGCGGTCAAAGAGTCATAGAAGTGTTTAAGATAAACACCTTCCTTGTCCGTAATCGCCGTGAGATTCATTTTTTCATTCCATTCCACAAGGATTTCGAAGTACTTGTGGAACTGCTGCTGCTGCTGTTCGCTTAATTCAATACCCTGGTTCTTAAGCGATTCGAGAAAGGTGTTGATATCCATGCTTCCATCCTTTCGTTTTATTCACCCGATACGCGAGCAATTTTTCCTTGTTCGATATAAACCAGTAATATAGACACGTCAGCCGGGTTCACTCCGGAGACACGTGAAGCCTGCCCCACAGATAATGGGCGAACTTCTTTGAGACGGTCGCGGGCTTCTGTAGCAAGTCCATGAATGTCATCGTAATCAATGTTTTCAGGAATCTTCTTCGTTTCCATCTTCTTCATACGTTCGATTTGCTCGAGCGCTTTTTTGATATACCCGCTGTATTTAACCTGAATTTCTACTTGTTCCTTCACATCTTCCGGTAGTGAGACCTCACTAGGGGTTAGACGCTCCAGGTGACTGTATTTCATTTCAGGACGCTTCAGTAAATCAAGGGCACGTACCGCTTCCTTCAAGCGGGTGCCTCCCGCTTCTTCAATGACAGCCTGAACTTCTTCTGTTTCCTTCAGAATGACTTTATCTAAGCGAGCTTTCTCTTCTTCGATCCGCTGCTTTTTCTCAAGGAAGCGCTGATAGCGTTCTTCAGGAATTAATCCTAGTTCGTATCCTTTTTCAAGCAGACGTATATCTGCGTTGTCATGACGAAGCATCAAGCGGAATTCTGCACGAGACGTGAGAAGACGATATGGTTCGTCGGTACCTTTGGTCACGAGATCATCAATCATTACGCCGATATAGCCTTCTGAGCGGTCGAGAATTAACGTTTCGAGATCCAGTGCTTTCGCAGCTGCGTTAATTCCTGCCATCAGCCCTTGACCGGCCGCTTCTTCGTAACCGGAAGTTCCGTTTAATTGTCCGGCGGTGAACAGTCCGGAAATTTGCTTCGTCTCCATAGTTGGCCATAATTGAGTCGGGATAATGGAATCGTACTCAATGGCATAGCCTGCCCTCATGATTTCCGCATTCTCAAGTCCAGGTACCGTTCTCATCATTTCGTTCTGTATATACTCAGGCAGAGAAGTGGAAAGACCCTGTACATACACTTCTTCTGTATCGCGACCTTCCGGCTCAAGGAAAATCTGGTGCCTTGGTTTATCATTAAAGCGCACGATTTTATCCTCAATTGAAGGGCAATACCGTGGACCTGTGCCTCTGACAGCGCCTGAATACATCGCAGACAGCGTTAAATTATCATCAATAATTTTGTGAGTTGCTTCGTTCGTATAAGTCAGCCAGCAAGGAATTTGATCCGTAATAAACTCTGTCGTTTCATAAGAGAACGATCTTGGTTCCTCTTCGCCCGGCTGGATTTCCGTTTTGGAATAATCCACCGTGTGGCTGTTTACTCTCATTGGTGTTCCCGTTTTAAAACGGACCATATTTATTCCCAGTTCCTCCAGCTGCTCGGAAAGAGAAACCGTAGAACGCTGGTTATTCGGACCGCTCTCGTAGGAAAGATCTCCAATCAGGACACGCCCACGCATGAACGTTCCCGTCGTTACGATAACGGTTGGAGCATAATAAGCCGCTTTTGTTTCTGTAACGACTCCTTTAATTTCATTATCCTCAACAAGAAGCTTCTCCACCATTCCCTGGCGAAGAGTTAAGTTTTCCTGGTTTTCTAGAATTCGTTTCATTTCTTTAATATATAGTGGTTTGTCTGCCTGAGCTCTCAGTGCTCGTACGGCAGGACCTTTTCTTGTATTAAGCAGACGCATTTGAATGTGCGTTTTATCAATTACTTTACCCATAGCGCCGCCAAGTGCATCCACTTCACGAACTACGATTCCTTTTGCCGGCCCGCCAATCGAAGGGTTACACGGCATGAAAGCGACCAGATCCAGGTTGAGAGTAAGCATTAACGTTTTGGCACCTCTGCGGGCTGCTGCAAGACCAGCTTCTACCCCTGCGTGGCCGGCACCGATTACGATTACGTCATAATGCCCAGCATCATAAGTCATTTATTGTCTCTCCTTTGTTGTTGTTTATTTCCCTAAGCAAAACTGTGAAAACAACTGATCGATCAAGCTTTCGTGTACAGTATCTCCGATAATTTCACCAAGAATTTCCCACGTCCTTGTGACGTCAATCTGTACCACATCGAGCGGTACTCCCATTTCCATACCGTTTTGGGCATCTTCAAGGGCTTGCTTGGCCTGCTTGAGCAACTGCACGTGACGGACGTTGGATACGTACGTCATATCTCCCGCATCAAGTTCCCCTTCAAAGAAGGTATCGGCAATCGCATTTTCAAGCTGATCTACACCCTTTTCATGAATTAATGAGGTCGAGATCACGGGGTTATCTCCGGCAAATTCTTTCACCTGATCGATATCTAATTTTGGTTCCAAATCCATTTTATTAACAATAACAATAATATTCATGTCACGAAGAGCATCAAATAGCTGCTTATCGTCGTCATTCAGCTCATCTCCATAGTTTAACACAAGAAGGATGAGATCGGCTTCCTCTAATACTTGTCTGGATCGTTCCACACCAATTCTTTCGACAATATCTTCGGTTTCCCGAATACCAGCCGTGTCGATCAGACGAAGCGGAACTCCGCGAACATTGACATATTCCTCAATCACATCACGAGTCGTTCCGGGAACTTCCGTCACAATCGCTTTATTTTCGTGCACCAGTGTATTCATTAAGGACGATTTTCCGACGTTAGGTCGTCCGATAATGGCCGTTCCTAAACCTTCTCTTAATATTTTCCCCTGACGGGCGGTCTGCAGAAGATTCGAGACTTCTTCATGAACTTCTTTCGTCTTCTGCTCCATCATTTCATGAGACATTTCTTCGACGTCATCATACTCGGGGTAATCAATATTCACTTCTACGTGAGCTAAGGTTTCAAGCAGTTTCTGTCTTAGCTGCTGAATAAGGTTCGATAGTCGTCCATCCATCTGCTTTAGAGCAACGTTCATAGCTCGATCCGTTTTCGCACGAATCAAATCCATCACGGCTTCCGCTTGAGACAAATCAATCCGGCCATTTAAGAACGCGCGCTTCGTAAATTCACCAGGTTCGGCCAGGCGTCCTCCACTTGCTAAGACGATTTCAAGGACACGGTTCACTGAAACCAGCCCGCCGTGGCAGTTAATTTCAACGATGTCTTCCCTCGTAAAAGTCTTAGGCGCACGCATAACGGAAACCATTACCTCTTCTGCTGTCTCTCCCGTATCAGGATCTATTATTTTACCGTAGTGCATCGTGTGGGAGTCGACTTCGTTTAAATCCTTTCCACGAAACAAATCTCCAGCTATAGAGACAGCTTGAGGACCACTAAGTCGAACGATTGCTATGGCTCCTTCTCCCATAGGGGTAGATATGGCAGTTATCGTATCTGTTTCCACACGCGCTCACCTCCTCATGTTGCTATTTTATATTTATCCACAAAGTAGAATTTATTGTAGTCACTAACTTAATAGAATATCATATCTGTCCGGTAATTGAAAAGATATCAACAACCTGTCAAAGCCGTTTTTCCTTTAATTCCATTATCCACATGTGTATAACTCATTATTCAACGCGCTCATTTAAATCTCCATATAGATTATTAAAGAAAAGCTCCCGTTAGTTGAAGACTCAATTTCGAGACTTTTGTGAGAATTTGGTCCTGCTGGGAACGACTCGCTTTCCGCGGGCATGTGTTGAGCCTCCTCGAGCTTTGTAATGACCCCCAAATGTTGGACACCTTATGAAAATTAGGAGGGACCCAACATATGTCTATACTTACTTCTCAAGAAAAGCACCTGATCGTCCAGCGTTATCTCACGGAAAATGTCAGTTTCCGTGACTTAGAAAAAGAGTTGGGAGTGGATAGTTCTTCCATCCGTTATTGGGTGAAATTAGCCGAATATCATGGTAGTGAAGCCTTCGACTTCCCCTATACAAACTATTCAGCTGCCTTTAAACTAAAAGTAATTCAACATATAGAGGAAGAAGAAGATTCGATTCGAGAAGCTTCAGCTATGTTTCACATCCCCGATTTCTCCATGGTACGCCGATGGCGTAAGAAGTGGCTGGAAGGCGGAAAAGAAGCCCTTGAATCTACAAGGAAGGGGCCAACACAGATGACGTCTCATAAGAAGAAAGAAGATTCAATGGATTCTTATGAAGCCTTAAAGAAAGAGAATGAACGCTTACGGATGGAAAATGAATACTTAAAAAAGTTAGAGACCTTAGCTCAAAAAAAGAAAGCATCTCGAAAGAAGAACAAGCGCAAGTAATCGATGAGTTAAGGTTTCATTTTCCAGTTAAACAGCTGACGGAAATAGCTGATATCCCTAGAAGTACCTATTACCATTGGAAAGAAAAGCAACTAGAGCCAGAAACGGACCGACCATTAAAGGAGCTTATCACCTCCATTTTTAATGAACATAAAGGTCGCTACGGCTATCGCCGCATTGAAAATGAGCTTCGTAATCTCGGTTATGAAGTGAACCATAAAAAAGTCTATCGTCTTATGAAAGAACTGGGGCTTCAGTCTACGGTGAAAATGAAGAAATATCGTTCTTATAAAGGGAAAGTTGGTCAAACGGCTCCAAACATCTTAAATCGGAATTTCAAGGCGCATCAGCCGAATCAGAAATGGGTGACAGACATTACGGAGTTCAAGCTATTTGGCGAGAAGCTTTATCTTTCCCCTGTCTTAGATCTATTCAATGGAGAAATCATCACGTACACAATTGGTTCCAGACCCACCTATTCCTTGGTGAACAACATGTTAGACCAAGCATTTGAACGCCTTCATCCATCGGATGAACTGGTTATGCACTCCGACCAGGGATGGCATTACCAAATGGCACCCTATCGAAAGAAATTGAAAGACCATCAAGTTACCCAAAGCATGTCCAGAAAAGGGAATTGTCATGATAACGCCGTTATGGAGAACTTTTTCGGTATCATGAAATCGGAATTTCTTTATTTAAGAGAATTTGAAAGTGTGGCCCATTTCAAACAAGAATTAGAGAGATATATCCATTATTATAATCATAAACGCATCAAATCGAAGCTCAGAATAAGCCCCATTTCCTATCGAGCCCGCTTTCAAGAATCGGCGTGATAATTTTAATGAATGTGTCCAATTTTAAGGGGTCAGTTCATTGCTCGAGGAGGCTCAGCACATGCCCGCGGAAAGCGAAATCGTCCCCCGGAGGGCCTTCCTCATAACCCAATATCTCGAAATCAAGTCTTCAACTAACGGGAGCTTATCTGTAATAAGCACCTCAGATAATGATCAGTATAAT
>NZ_JBAPTY010000261.1:0-4444 GCF_049282395.1 Halobacillus sp.
ACCGTTCCGACCGACGATCGCCATGCGGTCATTCTTTTGTACTTCTAATTTAATATCCGATAAAATCAACTCAGCACCGAATTGCTTCGTCAATTGATTCAATTGCATGAGAATCATGTCGTTTCACCTCAATGAGATAAGTGTATCGTATCGGGGATTCTTCTAGCAAGATAATGCTCCTGAGTTTGTGAAATCTTTAACGTCTAGCCGTTGATTTTTTGTTAGAATAAGAGTAATGTAACTAACAGTAAGTTTGTGAATTTACTCGTAAAGGGGTAAGACCATGTCAGAGTTTACACATTTTAATGAGCAGGGGCGCGCCCGTATGGTGGATATCTCCAGTAAGGGAGAAACCGTTCGGACTGCGGTGGCTTTCAGCAGTGTACAAGTCAACGAAGAAATTTATCATAAAATTACCAATCAGGAAATTTCCAAAGGCGATGTGCTTGCGGTGGCGCAAGTGGCAGGCATTATGGCAGCAAAGAAAACATCAGATTGGATTCCCATGTGTCACCCATTGTCTTTAAGCGGAGTCGACGTGTCATTCGATTGGGAAACAGGCAATTCTTACACATTACAGATTCAAGCGGCTGTGAAAACGAAGGGAAGTACAGGGGTAGAAATGGAAGCGCTAACCGCTGCTTCTGCTACAGCTTTGACTATTTATGATATGTGTAAATCTCTTGATAAAGGAATGGTTATCGGGCCGACCTATCTCATGGAGAAAACAGGCGGTAAAACCGGTGATTATCAGCGAGAGAGCCGGTAAAGGAGGCAGAGTCATGGATTTAGAAGAACATACTAAGATCCCACAAGCTACAGCAAAACGATTGCCGTTGTATTACCGCTTTTTAAATAATTTGCACGGCCAGGGAAAAATGCGTGTCTCATCGAAAGAGCTGAGTGAAGCGGTGAAAGTGGATTCCGCTACGATCCGTCGCGACTTTTCTTATTTTGGAGCCCTTGGGAAAAAAGGATATGGCTATAATGTAGAGTACTTATTATCATTTTTCCGAAAGACGCTCGATCAGGATGAAACGACGAAAGTTGCGCTAATTGGAGTCGGTAATTTAGGTACCGCATTCTTAAATTATAATTTCACAAAAAATAATAATACGAAAATAGAAATTGCCTTTGATGCCAGCCGCGAACGCGTTGGAAGTGAAGTCGGCGGTGTCCGTGTTGAGCATATTGATGATATGGAAGAGAAAATGGGAGACCTGGCCGTGGCCATTCTTACTGTTCCGGCGTCCGAGGCGCAGGGCATTGCGGATCGGCTCGTAGATGCAGGGGTCAGCGCGATTCTGAACTTTACACCAGCGCGGATCACCGTCCCGTCCCATGTTCGTGTCCACCATATTGACCTTGCTATCGAACTGCAGGCACTGGTTTATTTTCTAAAACATTATCCTCTGGATGAGGAAGCGGAAGAATAGAGTAGAGAGACAGTCCAACGCTGATTGGGCTGTTTTTTTGTGGGGCTAAGGATAAAGGGGAAAGCTGACTAAAAAGAAAGGCTCAGAGTTTTTCACTCTGAGCCTCATCTACTCAATCAGTAGTTTTTTTCCATTGATTATCAATTAGCATTTTACCTGGCCACGTATAAGCCATAATACCGCCATCTACCGTAATGTCCTCCCCGGTAATATACGAACTCTCGTCTGAGGCCAAGAACAGCGCGACATTTGCGACTTCTTTAGGATCGCCTAAGCGCCCCATCGGAGTGACCCACTTGTTGGCTTCGCGGAATTCACGTCCCTGCTCTTCCTGTTTCGAACCGGCTAGTTCATCGATCAGCGGCGTTTCAATCGTTCCTGGCGCAATTGAATTCACACGAATGCCTTCTCGTGCGTAATCGATCGCCATGGCCTTTGTAAAGTTCGTAATGCCGCCTTTAGCTGCATTATATCCGGAGCGGTCCAGATCAGCCGCCCGCCCGGACATTGATGATGTATTAATGATCGATCCGCTTCCTTTTTCCAGCATAAGAGGGAGCAAGTATTTACTTGTTAAGAAGGTGCCGCGCAGATCGACCGCGATAATCTGGTCGAACAGCTCCACGGGATACTCGTGTACTTTTCCACCTTCTTCGTCGATTCCGGCATTATTGAATAAGACATCTATGGATCCGTACGTGTCTTTTACGTGTTGGGCTAAGCTTGTTACGCTTTCTTCGTTCGATACATCTACATATACAAACTCGGCTTTTCCGCCGTTGTCTTTTACTTCGTTAACTGTGTTTTGAACGTCTTCTACGTTCACATCCGCACAGACAACAGTGGCACCTTCTTCTGCAAAAAGCTTGACGGTTGCCTGGCCAATTCCTGTAGCAGCGCCTGTCACGACTGCTATTTTCTGGTTTAGTCGTCCCATTTTTTGAGAACCTCCTTTAATCATTCTCCTCCTGCATACCCCCCTTTTTTAAAGCAAAAACTCTCTCTATCTATTTAAAACGCTTCCAATCGGTTAAAAATGTTTTTTTAATCACTGACGTGGAATAATTTAAAAGGATCTTTGAAACGATTGTGAAAAGAGATAAGCATACACGTGGAGAAACACGATCATCAGTGGTATAGTTGAAAAATAATTCGAGTTCCGAAGTAATCAAGAGAGGAGGCATCTGATGAGTAAACTACCTAATAAATGGCTCGTGGTTGTATCGGTTCTTTTCGGTACATTCACCGTTATCCTAAATAATAGTATGTTAAATCCAATCCTGCCGAAGTTTATTGAGATCTTCGACTCCAATGCGGTGGCTGTGGGCTGGATCCTAACCATTTTCATGGTCTCTATGGGAATGACGATGCCGCTGACGGGTTATTTTGGAGACCGTTTTGGCAAGAAAAAAGTGTACGTCACAGGACTTGTCATCTTTATCGCAGGTTCGCTGTCCGGTTTTTTCTCAGAAACGTTAGCCATGGTCATCATCTCCCGGGCTATACAGGGAATGGCCGGCGGTTTAATGCTTCCTATTGCGATGGCGTTAATCTTTAATTCCTTCCCGAAACATGAACGTGGCCTTGCGGTCGGAGTATATGGGATCGCTGCGATGGTCGCACCAGCTATCGGACCCACAATCGGCGGATTTTTAATTCAATATCTCGAATGGCCCTGGCTGTTTGCCTTTAATATCCCGTTCGGGTTAACTGGATTAATACTATCTTCTAAATTCCTGGAACGAACAGAGACCCATCCCGAGAAGAAGTTCGATTTAGTCGGGTTCCTGATCATTACTTCAGGTATCGGTTCGATTCTGTTTGCCTTAGGACGCGGAAGAAGCGTTGAGAACTTGTTCGACCCATTAAACATCGCTTTAATTGTCGGGGGCTTGATCGCCGTTGTTTTATTCGTGTTCTATGAAAACCGGCAGGACGATCCGTTACTGAACTTATCTGTTTTTAAAGTACCTACGTATTCAGTGTCCATCGTCGTGACGAGCGCAGCTTCCATTGGGTTGTTTTCAGGAATATTCCTGCTGCCTTTACTCATTCAAAATGTTTATGGAATGAATGCGGTCATGACCGGCCTGCTCTTCCTGCCGGCAGCGGCTGCGAGTGGTGTGTTTATGTCGCTCGGTGGACGGCTGCTCGATAAAAAAGGACCGAAGTACGTCGTACCGCCGGGTCTTGCGATTATGGCAATTGCGACACTAGGATTAAGTTTTCTTCAGCTATCTACACCGTACTGGCTGATTCTTGCGCTCAACACAGTCCGCGGCATGGGTATGGGAATGAGCAATATGCCAGCGACGACTTCCGGTATGAACTCGATTCCGGAACCGCTTGTAGCACAGGGTTCTGCGATGAACAATATTATCCGTCAGATATCTTCATCCTTAGGGATTGTGTTCTTTTCCATTTATTACGAAGTGAGGCGAGCGCAGGTGTCGGCAGCTCCTGGTATCGATATGCAGGCGGCTACCTTGCAGACACTGAATGAAGCTTTTCTCGTATCTGCGATCGTACTGCTGATTGCCTTGCCTTTCTCCTTTATCTTAAAAGGGGTACAGAATGATAAGAATACAGATCAGCAGGAAAAAGAAGCCTAATAAAAAACGCAGGGAAGACGATGGTGTCTTATCCCTGCGTTTTTTGATTCCAATCTTTTCGTAAGAGACCGTACAGAAGCATATCGTAGGCCTGGCCATCCCGGAGAATAAACTCCCGGTGCGAACCCTCGTGCACGAAACCGAGTTTTTCATATAAGCGGCGAGCCGCGGTATTGTATTCGAAAACGGTAAGCTGCAGCCGGTGCAGATTGAGCTCGTGGAAGGCGAATTGAATTAACAGTTCCATGGCCTCTGTTCCATAGCCCTTGCCGTACATATCCGGGTCACCGATTCCAATCGTGAGCCAGGCATTCTGCTGGGTCCAGAGAATGCCGTCAAGCTCCACAAACCCGATAAACTGGTCAGCTTCCTTAATCGCAAAGAGGAAATGGCTGT
>NZ_JBAPTY010000262.1:0-2061 GCF_049282395.1 Halobacillus sp.
GTCCAAAGTCCATGGCGTGGTTGTTAGCTAGATTCACATTTGAAAAGTTTGCATCTTTTAAAGCTTCTACGGCACTTGGATCTGCACTCAAATGAATAGATTTATCGATTTTGTCATAACTTTTCCCCTGTAGCGTTACAGGGTTTTCAAAATTCCCCGTTACATAGTCTGCAGACTCGAAATAGGGAGCCACTTTTTCGAACAAATAATCGGTCCCTTTTCTTTCTGTAACTTCTTTTACGTTCCGCCCAAACATCATATCTCCTACAAAAGCCGCGCTGAAGTAAGAGTTTTCTTTTTCTTCAGCTTCTGGAGCGGGCTGCTTATAAAAAAGCTCAAAACCTACAATGAATACAAATAAAATAATAATTCCAATAATGACGTGTTTATTGGTAGACTTTTTATGCTTCTTAATTTTCTGTAAAAATTTCTCTTGGTTTGATAATTTCATAGACATACGACATCCATCCTATATGAGATAATAAACCGTCATAATCAAAAAGGTTAATCCACTTAGAAGCAGCGTACTGCCCGTGGTAATAATCAATCCTTGTTTCTGCATGGTATTGGCAATTAAGCCGGGAACAATCACACCGATCCCGCGGAATTCTAATATTTCAAATGGAGCCATGGGGTAAAAATAGTCGAACAGCAATTTGAGCACTATTCCTGTACTCAGCATGGCCGCGAACTTTCTCCGCCCATAAAGAATCATAAATTTAGAAACGCCATACGTGACAATTAAATACGTCAGAAAACTAATAAATAATACAACGGCTATAAATATGGGCTGGTCAAATACAAGAGCTAAATATCCTGGCACTACTAATCCTGCCGGCATGACCCCGGTCTTCTCAGCAAAAATTAAACTTAAAATAACACCTAATACAAGGGATATATATAAATCGGAACCGAACATATGCTTTTTTCCTCCTAGCTGACAATCGGTTGATGTTTATTTTCGTGAAACTTTTCTATTAATGGTTCTGCCGCTCCGTGGATATTGCCTACTCCGTATATTACTCGGTCTTCCAGCATTTCCGATAGAACTTCCATAATCTGTTCTGTAGTATAACCTTCTAAATCTAGAAGATGATCTACTTCAATTTTTCCTTCATTAACATCTGTAACTATTGGTTCTGTGGTTTCTCCTATCAATACGAGTGTATCGGTAGGGATATAAGGCAATACATCTTTGGAGAATTGTTCGGTACGCTCTACTCTATCATCCCGGCAATTCATAATAATGATGGGATTTTCAGAGGGGTAACCAAGAAATTCTACCCGTTTCCAAATATTAATAGTAGAAACGGCGTCATTAGCCGCAAAGCCATTCACAAAATAGGCTGGCTTTTCCGGACTACCAAGTGGAAGAATGCGCATCGCCCCTGGATCAGCTGGTGCCTTTAACATCCCCCGGGATGCCGTATCTTCATCAATTCCAATGGCTTCGGCCACGGCTAATGATAATGAAGCATTTTCCGGGAAAACCATATATTCAAATTTCTTTAGAAAAGAATCTGAAATTTTACTATTATCCGCTACGATCACCTTCGTATTCCTCTCCTCGGCAATTTTCTTATAGTAATCCACATAAGGACTCTCGGATACAATCAAGTGACCATTATATGGAATAGTGGATACGAAAGCTTCCGCAACTTCATCAAGTGTAGGTCCCATTACGTCCATATGATCTTCTAAAACATTTACAATAACTCCGATATTGGCTTGAAGCATTTTTTCCTGAAATACAACCTGATAATCAGGATTTACGGCCATACACTCACTGACCAATGCCTCAGCGCCTTTATCAGCCGCTTCTTTAACTACTAACCTTTGCTCACGGATATTGGGACCTTCCCGTCTCCGTTTAATGGGCTTTTCTTCATCGGTGTCCCAAAAGATCATTCTTGCTGACGTTCCTGTGGTCTTGCCTATTGTTTTGTAGCCTGCTTCTTTCACGATACCGGTTATTAATCGAGTCACTGTTGATTTACCTCGAATACCGTTGATGTTTACCCGGATAGGCAGGGCATTGACGTTCTTTTTATGCTGATGCCA